>JBDSZD010000120.1:0-11004 GCA_039925325.1 Sphingomicrobium sp. | reverse complement strand
GGATCACGGCGTCGTAATTCTCGGTTTGCCCAAGGTAATGGCCGTCCTCGCCGTCCGTCGCGAGATCGACGGCATAGCCGGCGCCCTCCAGCGTCGAGCGCAGCTGGCGACCGAGATTGGGTTCGTCCTCGACGATCAATATGCGCATGATGTTCTCGCAGCTCCTCGCCGTTTCCCGTTCACAACCCGCAGATAGACCATCGGTTGCGGTAAGGAAACGAAACTGAACGGGAGCGTAAAGAGTGGGCGCGCGCATGACTGTGCGGGCGGGCGCGCGAAAGTCACAAAGTTCACGTTCGATTGAGTGAAAACGGTGGTCCTCCACTTCCTCCACTTCGAGACCGTGTAGGACTTTTCCGGCGAGGAAGTTGATAAAATTGACAGTGCCGCGCGGATTTTGGCGCGTCGTGACGGAGTGTGACCTTTGTCGGGCAAGCGGCGGCGGAGGCGGCAGGCGGGAACGGGGTTCATCCGCGATGATAAGCCACACTATGGGCGCTGTAGGACAGTGGAATCTAAGGGCAGTGATTGCTGATTGGCCCATCGGTATTTGTGCAGCCGAATGTCTGCAATGGTTGGAAAGCGGACGTTAGCCGATCCAGGACATTTCGTGCAGCTCAAGCGCCCGCGCTCGTGTCATATCCCGCCAGCAGGTGCCGGCGAGAATGCCGCGGATCGAGCCTTGAACCGTGCCGTACGCTTCGAAGTTTGCGTTCCGGTACTTCAGCCAGGCTCGCTGCGCACTCCTCAGTTTACTGGCCTCAATTTCTCGACGCTTAAGGGCGGCTTGGTATTCGGCGTTTAGCCGGTGTTCCCATATCTTGGATTGCTCCGACAGACACGCCTGCATTGCCATAGTGCTGCCATCGCCAGAATCCGCGCAGTCGGGGTCAGCAGGATAAACAGCGGCTACCTGGAGCAACACCGCCGCAGCTAATACCATCATCACCATGCAAGCAGACTAAAGCTTTAGCGAATGTCCGCAATGGGTCGAAAGCGGACGTCCGCTATTGCGTCGGCGCTGCCTGCAAAGCGGCGCTCCTGGACCCTGAACTGAGGCCGCTACTTCGCCTTCGTGACGATCTCCAGCATCCGCTTTTTGCCGAGGCCCGGGAGCTTGGCGGCGGCGGCGGCTGCGGCGCCCTTGTTCGACGCTGCGCCGACCTGAACCACGCCGACCATGCCCATGCCGGCGTGCGGCAAGCATTTGTAGCCGTAGACGCCGGCCTTATCGAACTTGACCACGATCTCCTCGTTGATCTTGCCTTTGAAGGCGATGCCGCCAGCCGGCGTCATGGCCGCGATCGATTCGGCATTGTGACCCTTGCTGGAGGCGAGAAACTTGACCGTGTCGCCTGGTGCAATCTTCACATAAGCTGGCTCGAAGACCATCAGTCCAGCAGCGCCGCTGTTGAGCATTTTGACCTGATGTTCCTTTGCCGAAGCGGGAACGGCAGTAAGGACAATAACGGTGAGCGCCAGTCCGGCGCGGAACGCAAAATTCATACTCATCGTCTCCATCGACGGCCTAGATGCGGCCTTCCTTCAGGAATTCAGCGGCGTAATGCGCACCGCGAGCGGACATCGCCATGTAAGTTAGCGACGGGTTCTGGCAACCGCCCGACGCCATTGCTGAACCATCCGTGATGAACAGGTTCGGAACGTCGTGGGTCTGGTTATACTTATTGAGCACAGACTTGGTCGGATCCTTGCCCATATGGGCAGTGCCCATTTCGTGGATTCCAAGCCCGAGACCGCCGTAATGCTTGCCAACGTAGACGTTGGTGCCGCCAACCTTTTCCAATATTTCGCGCGCATCCTTGCCGACCTGGTCGAGCATGGCCTGTTCGTTCGGCCCGAGCCCGCAATCGACATGAGCGATGGGTATGCCCCATTTATCGACGTTGCTTGCGTGCATCGTAACCCGGTTGTCCGGACGCGGAAGCATTTCACCAAAGCCGGTGAGGTTCAGCCGCCACGGGCCCGGAGCGCGCATCTTGCTCTTCAGCTCCGCGCCAATCCCCGGCTCACGAACACCCCGGCGCCAATTCTCACGGTAAATTCCGCCCTGGAAGCCGAAGCCACGCAGGAAGCCCTGCGCCTGCTCCGTGAAATTGCGGTAGCGTGGAATGTAGAAGCCGTTCGGGCGCCGTCCGCGATGATAATGAGTTTCGAACCCAGGATAGGTCGCGCTGGAACTCAGGCTGATGTGATCCATCAAATAGCGCCCAACCGCGTCCGAGCGGTTGGCAAGGCCGGTTGGAAACGCTTCCGACTTCGAGTTGAGCAGGATTTGCGCCGTCGGGATGGTCGATGCGTTGAGGAACACCAGCTTCGCTTCGTAGGTCCGGCCCTGCTTGGTATTCGAATCGACCACGCGCACGCCCGTTGCCTTGCCGGTCTTGGGATCGTGAATCACGCTGTGGACGACGGCGTCGGTGACGATCGTAAGGTTGCCGGTACGCTCCGCCGCCGGAAGGGTCGCGCTGAGACTTGAGAAATATGCGCCGAAGGAGCAGCCGCGTTCGCAAACCGAACGATATTGGCAGGCCGTTCGTCCAAGCTCCTCGTGCTGCGGCCGCACCTCCGTCAAATGGGCGCAACGGCCGATGATCAGCTTGCGGGTCGGCCAGCTAGCCTCAAGCTTTTGCTTGAAATCCTCTTCGGTCCCGGTGAACGCCATGGGCGGGAGGAACTCACCGTCGGGCAGTTGCGCAAGACCGTCTTTGGCTCCGGAAATCCCTGCGAACCGTTCGACATGATCGTACCATGGCTTCAGGTCGTCGTAACGGATCGGCCAGTCGGACCCAATCCCGTCCTTCGCGTTGGACTCGAAGTCCATCGGCGACATGCGATAGGACTGGCGTCCCCACATCAGCGATCGGCCACCGAGATGATAGCCACGAATCCACAGGAACGGCTTTTCCGGTGGGAAAGTATAGGGGTGATCGCTGTCCTTGACCCAGAATTGCTGATTGGCCGTGCTGAAGGCGTAGCAGCGCTTTTGGATAAAATAGTCGCGGTCGGCTTCTTCTTCCGGGACCATGCCGTAATTTTCGAGCTCCCACGGAGCGAGCCCATCCTTGTAGTCGGCACCATGCTCGACATGCTTGCCGCGCTCGATCACCAGAGTTTTCAGGCCCTTTTCAGCAAGTTCCTTCGCGACCCAGCCGCCACTAATGCCAGAACCGACGACGATTGCGTCAAACATGCACTTTGATCCTTAAGCCGCCCACGCCCGAGCGTCGGCTTTGATTTCGATCCAGGGCTCCCACTTGCCGGGAATCAACTCGTAGCGGAGCTCCTTCGTCGCGCCGGCCTCCGAGAGATAATAAAGCGTCAGGATCAGTTCCTTGAACCGGGTATAGGTCGGGTCCGCGGCCGTCAGCTTCTCGGCATCCAGGCGTCGCATCAATTCGACACGCTTTGCGGCAGGCAGTTTCATGATGCCGGTTCCAGCAAACTCGTCGATCAACCCGTTGAATTCCGCCTGATGCTGCGCCGACGCCCAGTTGCGCATCAGATCATCGAAGGCCTTTGGAACGCCGGCATCTTTGGCACCGGGCGTGTCGGTTCGGGGGACAATGATATCGGCCACCTGAGTCAAGACCGCCATTTGGGCCGGGCTGAAGAAACGGGCGGGTTTCGCAACTGTCTTTGCAAGCACGCCAGCCGGTGCTGCAGCCAGGGTTCCGCCGACCAGCAGGATCGCATTGCGGATCAGCGAACGGCGATCGAGCCCCGGCAATTCATTAGTCGAAAACAAGGGCCTCTCCATGGTTCTCTTGTTAGCGCTCGCATAGTAAGGATCATGCAGCGTGTCCAGCCGCCAGCGAGTTGGGCGTATAAAAGTTTTTATTCGTTTTCATGCGCTTAGCAGCGATGAGAATCGGAGTTTGGGGAGAGTGCAATGAAGTTGATACGTGTATTGCGGATGCTTTTCGCGGTGCTGCTGGGATTGGCAGTAACGACCGGCGCTTATGCCGCGCCTGCCCCCCGGCAGAAGCGCGTGCTGCTATTCACGCACACGACAGGGTATCGGCACGCGTCGATCGATCCGGGCTCAGAAGCGATTATCAAGCTTGGTAAGGCACAGCACATTTCGGTTGTTCGAACCGAAGACCCGGACGTTTTTTCCACCTCTGGATTGAAGGCCTACGACGCCATTATTTTCCTAAGCACCACCACCGATCCCAAGAAGCTTGAGTCGGAATGGTTTGAGGGCGATCGGCGCACCGCGCTGCAGGCTTTCGTTCATCGGGGCGGCGGAATCGTCGGCATCCACGGAGCGTCCGATTCGCACTATGGCTGGCCATGGTACCAGCGGATGATCGGCGGGCATTTCGCGCGCCACCCGCAGGGCACGCCAACGGGCACGGTGAAGGTTGTGGATCGACTTCATCCATCGACGCGCGGACTGCCGGCAAAGATGACCCGCACGGACGAATGGTATTATTTTGACGACTATAATCCGGAGATGAACCTGTTGATCACCCTCGACCCGCAGTCGATCGGGGAGAAGGACGCCAATCCGAATCCAGTGTCATGGTCGCACAATTTCGAGGGTGGCCGCGTATTCTATACCGCGATGGGCCATACCAACGAATGCTTCATTGACGCCAATTTCCTTAAGCACCTCGCCGGGGGGCTGAACTGGGTGCTTCGGCGATAGTTGCATCGATCTTAATGGCTACGAGCGGAAATGCGCAGTGAGATCCGATGACGGCGGAGTTGATGCGGCGGCCGAACCTGGCGCATCAACGACGACGACATCGACTGAAGAAATAAGCGCCTACCGCGGTTTCACGAACTTCAACGTCATGCGGTCGCTTTCGCCGATCGCCAGGTAGCGCTCGCGGTCCGTGTCCTTCTGTGACAGCGACGGTGGGAGCGTCCAGACGCCATTGGGCCAGTCAGCGCTGTCCTTCTGATTGGCGTTGATCTCGGATTGACCGGCGAGGCGGAAGCCCGCGCCTTCCGCGAGGCGGCGAACGGTCGAGACCTTCATGTAGCCGCTGGTGCGCTCGCGCTCGTCGCTGGCGCTTTCGGGCAAGCGGTGATCGACCACACCGAGCACGCCGCCCGGCTTCAGCATCGCGAACATCTGCTGGAAGGCTAGGGCGCTATAATCCTGCTTGTCGTCACGGCGGGCCCCCATCCGCCAGTTGTGGACATTGCGGAATGTCAGGACGACGTCTGCAATTCCGTCCGGAACGCGGGTTGCGTTGGGGGCAAAGGCAGGGAAGTCGGCGAGCGTGAGGTTGGCATAGCTCGCCGGATCTTTGATCTTCAGCTTGTCGATCGCTGGGCTGTTGAGGCCAAACGACGCCCCATAGAGCTTGCCGCCGCCGGCCGCGAGATAAGGCCCTAGAATTTCCGTGTACCAGCCGCCACCGGGCCAGATTTCGACGACGGTGTCATTCGGATCGACTTCGAAGAAGTTGAGCGTTTCGATCGGATGACGGTAGCGGTCGCGCACGATGTTTTCCGGCGTCCGTGCCGGATGCGCGACTGCCTGCTGAAGCAGCGGCAGGCGGTTCTGCGCCGCCACGGCAGCGGTTTCGACCGCCGGCACGGTTTGACAGCCGGTAACCAGCAATGCGGTGGTGGCAAGTGCGGCAACGACGAACGACTTCATGTTCATGCTCTTTCAACCGACGCAGGGGCATCGCCGCGGGCTGCGTTGCGTTTTTCGATGAGCCAAACGACACCAAAAATCACGAACAGGATCAGCGGGATAATCGCAATCGCCTGAAAGCTTTGCTCCGCGGCAAAAGCAAGGACGCGCTGAAGCTCGGGTCCGGCTTGCAGGCCCGCAAAGGCGGCTTCACCGCCGGCTGCTTCCAGCTTGGCCGTGTCATAGATCGCCCCGATCTTCGGAAGCACCAGATAGATCGCCATGGCTCCGGCAAAACCGAGTATGCCGATGGTCCACGGCCCGCCGCGTGGGTAGCGCTTCGCCACCGCCGCCAGCATCGTCGGCCACATGAAGCACACGCCGAGCGCCCACAACGTAGCGGCGATGAGTGCCGTAACCGGCGAGTTGGCGATGCTCAGCAAATAGAGACCGAGCGCCGCCGGGATCGTGCACAGAAACAACAGCCCCATGTCGGAGAAGCGTTTGTCCAGCGCGCCTGCGAAATGCCGCATCACGAACATGATCGCGGACACGTAGATGAGCACGACGATGCCCGGCATGCCCACGGTCTGGGTCAGCGAAACGTCGACCCAGGAACCGGGCGCAAGTTCCGCCGAGGCCGTCAGGAACATGATCGCGGGGAAGATCCAGAAACTCGGCCGCTTGAACGGTTCGGCCAGCATTTCCTTGAACGGCACACCCATTGCGGTGCTTTCGGTCTTGGGGAAGCGCTGGGTCATCGCCCAAACCCCGAACACCAGACCCGAAATCGGGATCATCGCAATCAGCGTCTGCCAGCCGAGATCGAGCTGCTGGAAGAACAACAGGCTGAGCAGGCCGCCGACGACGATCCCCGCGGGCCACCAGGCATGGAGGACATTCATCCGCCCCGTCTTGTCGTCCGGGTAAAGGGCGGCGGTGACCGGGTTGATCGAGGCTTCGGTTGCGCCCCAGCCAACCCCGCTGACGATCATGCCGGCGGTGAGCAGTGCATAGACGGCGTCGATGTCCCCGGCTGTGGGGGACAGCAGGATCAGGATCGGGCCGACGATGAAGCAGGCAGAGGCGAGCAGGATGACCCGCTTGGCGCCGAACACGTCCAGCAGCGGACTAATGATCAGCAGGCTGAGCGCGAAGCCAAGGAAGCTATTGCCGAGCGCCGCCGCAATCATTTCTCCCGAATGGAGCGGCACCGTCGGATCGAGCAGCGCCGCCTTGATCGCACCGGACGCGCCGGTGCGGATCGAGAAACTGATCGCCGCCGTGAACAGCGCGAGCACGCAGATCCAGAAGATCGCACGCTTGTTGTAGGTCTCTCCGTCCATAGCTTCCCGCTCCTTTTGTTCTTCTTGCCCGTTCGTCCCGGCTTGGGACGGACGGGAAATCATTCCGTCAAACCCAATACCCGCTTGATCTTGTCTTGGTCGACGCCCGAGCCCGCGAAATCATCGAACACTTTTTCCGCCTTGCGGATCATGTGCGCGGCGACGAATGGCGCGCCTTCGGCAGCTCCGTCCTCCGGATGCTTGAGCGCGCATTCCCATTCGACCACGGCCCAGCCCTGGTAGCCATATTGCGCGAATTTCGAGAAGATGCCGACGAAGTCGATTTCACCGTCGCCAAGCGACCGGAACCGGCCAGGCCGTTCGGCCCAGCCCGAATAGCTGCCATACACACCGGCGCGCCCGTTGGGCCGAAACTCGGCATCCTTCACGTGGAAGCATTTGATGCGCTCGTGATAGATGTCGATAAAGGCCAGATAGTCGAGCTGCTGAAGCACGAAGTGGCTTGGATCATAGAGAATGTTGGCGCGCGGATGGTTGTCGACCGCTTCGAGGAAGCGCTCGAACGTCACGCCGTCGTGCAAATCCTCGCCCGGATGAATCTCGTAGGCCGCGTCGACACCATTTTCCTCGAACACGTCCAGGATCGGCTTCCAGCGGCGCGCGAGCTCGGCAAAGCCGGCTTCGACGAGCCCGGCCGGCCGCTGCGGCCACGGATAGACGGTGTGCCATAGCAAGGCGCCGGAGAAGGTCGCATGGGCACTGAGGCCGAGGCGTCGGCTTGCGCGCGCAGCCATTTTGACCTGGTCGATGGCCCATTCCGTGCGCTCGGTCGGCTTGCCCCGCACTTCGGGCGCCGCGAAGCCGTCGAACAATTCGTCATAGGCGGGGTGGACCGCGACGAGCTGGCCCTGCAGGTGGGTCGATAGTTCCGTCACTTCGACCCCAGCCTCGCGGCAGATGCCGGCGACCTCGTCGCAATAATCCTGACTCTCGGCAGCTTTCTTGAGGTCGAACAGGCGGGCATCCCAGGTCGGGATCTGAATGCCCTCATAGCCGAGCCCGGCAGCCCATTTGGCCATGTTCGGAAGACTGTTGAACGGTGCGTCGTCCCCGGCGAATTGCGCGAGGAAGATGGCGGGACCTTTCATGCTTGACTCCATTTAAGCTCACCGGCTCTTCAAGGTGAACGGTGAGGGGGACACAAATTATCACAGATCTACCCATGCCGCGCCGGCCTCGCTGCTGTCGTAGGCCGCCTGAATGAAGCGCATTCCGGCGACTCCGTCAGCCAGGCTGGCGTAGCTCGGCTCGGCGGGAACATTGCCGCGCACGGCATCCGCAAAATCGCGGTAGATGTTGGCGAAGGCTTCGAGATAGCCTTCGGGATGGCCGGACGGGGTGCGCGTGACTGACATCGCCGGCTGCCCGAGATATTTTCGATCGACCCCGGGCGTCCAGATTTGCTCGGGCTCGCCGCGCGGCGCGACCCGCAAGGCGTTCGGCTGTTCCTGTCGCCAGTGCAGCCCGGCTTCCTCGCACCAGATCGAAATCGCAAGGCCGTTGGCGTCACCGGTGCAGATTTGACTCGCCACGAGGGTCCCGCGCGCGCCGTTGGCGAGGTGGAACATGGCGGCGCCGTCGTCGTCGAGCAGCCGCCCTTCGACCGCCGCGCGGATTTCCGCGCTGATCCGGGTCATCCGTTCGCCAGTCATATATTCGACGAGGTTGAAGGCGTGGGTACCGATGTCGCCGAACGCGCCCGCAAGGCCGGAGCGCTTCGGATCGATGCGCCACTCTGCCTGCTTGCCGACGCCATCCTCGGCCTTGGCCAGCCAGCCTTGGGTGTATTTCACGGCGACACGCCGCACCGCCCCGTAGCGACCGCCCGCAACCAGTTCGCGCGCCTGCCGAACCATCGGATAGCCGGTATAAGTGTGGGTTATTCCGACCAGCCCGCCGGTGCGTTCGGCCACTCTGGAGATGTCCAGCGCAGCATCAAGCGTGTCGGTCAACGGCTTGTCGCACAGCACCGGGAAACCCGCTTCAAGCGCAGCAATGGTGGCCGGGGCGTGGACATGGTTTGGCGTCACAATGGCGACGAACTCCGCTCCGTCGGGGCGGCCACGCTCCCCCGCAAGCAGTTCGGCGAAGCTCGCATAGCTTCGATCCGCCGACAGGCCGATCGCCTCGCCGGAACGGCGCGCACGGTCGGCATCGCTGCTCAGCGCCCCAGCCACGAGTTCGCAATTGCCGGCAATTGCCGCCGCGATTCGATGCACCGGCCCGATGAACGCGCCTTCGCCTCCGCCAATCATTGCAAAGCGGACGGGATTCTTCACGAGCATGGACGAACCTTAAACGTGCAGCGTGCGAAGATAGGCGAGGCTCTTGCGCGCTGCCTGCAGCGCGGGTTCCGTGAACGGATCTTCCTGCTCATAGAAATAGCTGTAGATCGGCGACTTCTGCGCGGCGCGGAACACCGCCGGCCAATTGATCGTGCCTTTGCCGATGACCGTTGTCCGGTCGTCCTTGATCATTTTGCCGGGCACCCGTTCCGCCGACATCTGGTCCTTGATATGCAACAAATGAATGCGCGGGGCGTGGCGGCGGATGATCGTGACCGGATCATAGCCGGCCGCCGCAACCCAGCCGATGTCGAGTTCAAGCACGACATTGGCAGGGTCTGTCGAGCGGGCAATTTCGTCTAGCGGCACGATATTGTTATAGTTCAGCAACTCCGCCGAATGGTTGTGATAGCCGAAGCGCAGGCCCATCGCGCGGGCCTTGGCTCCGATGCGGTTCATAGCCTCCGCGTTCGAACGCCAATCTTCCAGCGTCATGGCTTCCGCCACCGCGATCGGCCACGGCTTGTTCGGGTCAAGTGCCTTCCGGGGCGCCGGTGACGAGGCAATGACATATTTGACGCCGACATCACGCGCGAACGCGAGGCGGCTGTCCGCATCCTTGATCAGGTCCCCGAGGCCATAATGGGCGGAGACGCATTCCATCCCGGCGTCCCGGACCATCTTGCGATATTGCGCGGGCGTGCGGTTGTACCAGCCGGCGGCTTCGACGCGCTTGTAACCCATCCGACCGAGCGCCTTAAGCGTGCCCACCGGGTCCTTGGCCATATCCCCCTTGACCGTCCACAGCTGGATGCCGGGCGGAATATGACGCCCCTTGGCATGGGCAAAGGCGGAGGCAGGGAGCAATGCTCCGGCGGAAGTGGCGCCTGCGCCGGCCAGCAATTGTCGGCGACTGAGATCAACCATCAGCATTCTCTCCCGGATTTTCTTCCTTGTTAGCGCTCTCACGGTGGTCCGCAAGCGTTCAAACGCGGACCGTTCGTCCTTCTTTTACCGAACGGTAGATCGCCTCGATGATTTTGAGGTCGCGCAGGCCTTCCTCGCCTCCAGCGATCGGATCGCGACCGGACAGCACGCTTTGAGCGAGGTGATCCAGCTGCGCCGAGAACTGATTGTCGTCCGGACCGCGCGCGGGAGTCACTTTCTCCTCCTTGCCGCCGATGCGGGTGCGGAGCGTGTGACCGCCGTAAGCGGTACCCGGATCGAGATCGATCCAGCCCTTGTCTCCCGTCAGGCGGATATGGTTGTGGCCGCTGGTGTAGGACGAGAAACCTTGGCCGATCAGGCCCGAAGGGAATTGGAAAGTCCAGGCCAAGCGGTCCTCAACCTCCCTAAAGCGGACGTTCGTTTTGTCCGTAGTCTCGATCGCGGTGATGGAGACCGGCTCCTCGCCGGCCATGTAGCGCAGCGCCTGCACGCTGTAGATGCCGATATCCATCATCGACCCACCGCCTGAGAGCGCTCGTTTCAAGCGCCATTGGGTCGGGTCGCCGATCGGGAAACCATGTTCGGATTCGACGAGCCCCGGCTTGCCGACCGCACCAGAGCGGGCGAGGCGAATGGCGTGAAGATTGTGCGGCTCCAGCTGGCTGCGATATCCGATCATCAGTTTCTTGCCCGCCGCACGGCAGGCGGCGATCATCGCCCGGCATTCGGCGGACGAGATCGCCATCGGCTTTTCGCACATCACATGCTTGCCGGCGCGGGCGGCGCG
>JBDSZD010000119.1:0-4086 GCA_039925325.1 Sphingomicrobium sp. | reverse complement strand
TCCTTGCCACCGACCCCGACCGCGAGGGCGAGGCGATCAGCTGGCATGTGCAGGAAGTGCTGAAGGCCAAGAAGGCGCTGCCGAAGGACGTGCAACGCGTGACCTTCAACGCGATCACCAAGTCGGCTGTCACGGATGCGATGAAGTCGCCGCGTGGCCTCGATCATGACCTGATCGACGCTTATCGGGCGCGCCGCGCGCTGGATTATCTGGTCGGCTTCACTTTGTCCCCGATCCTGTGGCGCAAGTTGCCGGGGGCCAAGTCGGCCGGACGGGTTCAGTCCGTCGCTTTGCGCCTGATCGTCGACCGCGAGCGCGAGATCGAACTGTTCAAGGCGCAGGAATATTGGTCGATTACCGCCACTTTCGAAGCGGACGGGCAGAGTTTCTCAAGTCGCCTCGTTCAGCTCGACGGCAAAAAGATCGACCGGCTGACGATCGGCAACAAAAGCGACGCCGATGCGGCCAAAGCGGTCGTCGAGGCCGGGCGCTTCACGGTCGAGAGCGTCGAAACCAAGCCGTTCGGGCGCAATCCGCCGCCGCCGTTCACTACCTCGACCTTGCAACAGGAGGCGGCGCGCAAGCTCGGCTTTGCCGCCAGCCACACTATGCGCGTCGCCCAGTCGCTCTATGAGGACGGGCTGATCACCTACATGCGCACCGACGGCGTCGACATGGCGCCCGAAGCGATCAGCGCGGCGCGCAAGGCGATCGCCAATCGCTATGACGCCGGTTATGTGCCGGACAAGCCGCGCCATTACACCAGCAAGGCCAAGAATGCGCAGGAAGCGCATGAGGCGATCCGCCCAACCGATTTCTCGCAGCCACGTGGCGGGTCGGGAGATCACGCGCGGCTTTACGAACTGGTCTACAATCGCGCACTCGCCAGCCAAATGGCGTCGGCGCGGCTCGAGCGGACGACGATTGAGCTGAGCGATGGGGCAGGGCGCGCGATCCTCCGTGCAACCGGCCAGGTCGTTCTCTTCCCCGGCTATCTCGCGCTCTACGAAGAAGGCCGCGACGACGTTTTTGTTGGCGGCTCTGGCAAAAATGCCGACGCCGCTGCCGACGACGAGGATGGCGCGCGCATGCCACCGCTGCGCAAGGGTGACGCCCCGGCCAAGACCGGCGTCGAGGCAATTCAGCATTCCACGCAACCGCCGCCGCGTTTTTCCGAAGCGAGCCTGGTCAAGCGCATGGAAGAATTGGGCATCGGGCGGCCGTCAACCTATGCCGCGACGCTGCAGACGCTCAAGGACCGCGAATATGTGCGGGTCGAGAAGAACCGCTTCCTGCCCGAGGAGAGCGGCCGGTTGGTGACGGCCTTCCTCGAGCGCTTCTTCGAACGCTATGTGAACTACGATTATACCGCGCAGTTGGAGGAAGGCCTCGACGACGTGTCGGGCGGTCGCGCGGGCTGGCAGGATTTGCTCGCCGCTTTCTGGAAGGACTTCTGCCCGAAAGCAGCGGAAGTCATGGAGCAGCAGCCGTCGGAGGTGACCGCGGCGCTCGACGAGTTTCTGGCGCCATTCCTGTTTCCGGAGCGTGAGGACGGCTCCGACCCGCGCCGCTGCCCGGCCTGCACCGATGGGCGGCTGTCGCTGCGCGGCGGCAAGTTCGGCGCTTTTGTCGCCTGCTCCAACTATCCGGAGTGCAAATATACCCAGAAGTTCGGCCAACCGGGCGGCGATGGCACGGCGAGCGACGGGCCGACCGATTTTGGTGAGGGCATATCGCTGAAAAGCGGACGGTTCGGCCCCTATCTGGAGCGGGGCGAGGGCAAGGAAGCCAAGCGCGCTTCGCTGCCGAAAGATATTGCGGCGGACTCGCTGACGCTGGCAATCGCGAAGCAATTGCTGTCGCTGCCGCGTGAGATCGGGGCGCATCCCGAAACCGGGCAGACGATCAGCGCGTCGATCGGGCGTTACGGTCCCTATCTGGTGCACGATGGAAAATATGCGCGGCTCGGATCGACTGCCGAAGTGTTCGAAACGGGCATGAACGCCGCGGTCGCGAAGCTTGCGGATGCGGCATCGGGCGCGGACCGCAAGCGTGGGGCAGCGCGCGAGCCGATCGCGGTGCTCGGTCCGCATCCCGGGAGTGGGTCCGAAATCAAGGTTCTCGACGGCAAATACGGTCCCTATGTCAGCGACGGAACGACCCACGCGACTTTGCCGAAGACCGCCGACCCGAAAGCGGTGACTCTGGAGGAAGCAATCGCGTTGATCGATGAAAAGGTCGCCAAGGGGCCGGCGAAGAAGAAGGGCGGGAGAAAGCCCGCGCGGAAGAAGACGAAGTGATCGAGATCGGGCTTCAGCGGCTCCCGCACGGCAAAGGCCTGCCGCTGCCGGTCTATGCAACGCCGGGCGCGGCCGGGATGGATGTCGTGGCGGCCGAAGACCGCACGCTTGCGCCGGGGGAAAGGCACGCGGTCGCGACCGGTTTCGCAATCGCCATTCCGGAAGGTTTCGAAGTGCAGGTGCGGCCGCGCTCCGGGCTTGCGCTCAAGCACGGGATTACCTGCCTCAACACGCCCGGCACGATCGACAGCGACTATCGCGGCGAAGTGAAAGTCATCCTCGCCAATCTCGGGGCTGAGCCGTTCGAAATTCGCCGTGGCGAACGCATCGCGCAATTGGTACCGGCACCGGTGCTGAAGGCCGATTTTCGCGAGGTGGAAAATCTCGAGGAAACCCAGCGCGGTGCGGGGGGGTTCGGAAGCACGGGGGTCTAAACACTCTCCGTTCGCCCTAAGCCTGTCGAAGGGTTGCTTTTGTTGTTAGGCGAGCGGGAGAAGGACAGTCCTTCGACAAGCTCAGGACGAACGGTCTCTGTGTCGCTGACGGATCAAGAACTCGAACGCTATGCACGGCAAATCGTGCTGCCGCAGGTCGGTGGCGTCGGGCAGCGCAAGCTCAAGTCCGCGCGCGTCGCGGTCGTCGGGGCGGGCGGTATCGGCAGCGGGGTGATCCCGGCGCTGGCCGGGGCGGGCATCGGACAGCTGACGATCATCGACGATGACAAAGTCGACCTTACCAATCTCCACCGTCAGCCGATGTTCGGTGAAGCGGATGAGGGGCAACCCAAGGCGGAGCGCGCCGCAGCATTCGTTCTGCGGCTGAACAGCCATGTCGGAGTCAGACCGGTTCAGGCGCGCATCGGCACCGACAATGCGCATATTTTGCTCGAAGGCCATGACCTTGTGATCGACGGAAGCGACAATTTCGCTACCCGGCTGGCCGTCAGCGACGCGTGCGTGCGGTTGGGTACCCCCTTGCTTTCGGCGGCTGCCGTGCAGTTCCAGGGACAGGTCGCGCTGTTCCGATCGCGGCCTTGCTACCGTTGCTTCGTCGGCGACGCCTTCGATGCGGAGGATTGCGACAATTGCGCGGAGCTGGGCGTGCTCGGAGCGCTGACGGCGACCGTGGGAAATTTTGCGGCGCTGATGGCCATAAACAGCATCGTTGGCGCGGGCGCGGACCCGGCGGGGAAGCTGCATTTGTTCGACGGAATGGCGCTCAATTGGCGGACCATTCGCATTCCTCCGGACCCAAACTGCCGAACCTGTCAGGCCAGCGCCTGACCGATCCGTTCGATCAACGTGCGTGCGACCTGCTCCTTGCCAGCTTCCGGCCAGCTTTCGACACCATCTGCGGTGATCAGATGCACCTGGTTGCGGTCCCCGCCCATCACGCCGCCCGACACGTCGTTGGCGACGATCCAGTCGGCGTTTTTTGCGGCGCGCTTGGCGACGGCATTGGCGATTACATCGTCCGTTTCCGCCGCAAAGCCGACCAGCAGCCTTGGTCGTTGGGCATGGCCGGCCAGCTCGGCGAGAATGTCGCGGGTCGGGAGGAAGCGCAGTTGCGGGGGTCCGTCGCTTTTCTTGAGCTTGGTTTCGGACGGGTCGACCCGCCAATCGGCGACCGCAGCGACCAATATGGCAATGTCGCAGGGCAGTGCCGTCATGACCGCTTCCGCCATCTGCTCGGCGGTTTCAACGTCGATCCTGTTGACCCCGGCGGGTGTCGGAAGCGCCACCGGTCCGGCGATTAAAGTGACCCGCGCCCCTGCCTTTGCGGCAGC
>JBDSZD010000118.1:0-21111 GCA_039925325.1 Sphingomicrobium sp. | reverse complement strand
GCCGTCTGCATTTCCTGCTGTGCGGCCCGCTCCCGGGTCTGGAATGCGGTGATGCGCGCCGCGAGCGCCGCATCGGGCTGCTTCCCGTTGAGCGCTTCGAACGCCTTCTGAATCGGAGCGCCCTCGGTCTGGAGCTGAGTCTGCAAAGTCTGCGCGCGTGTCTGCATGGTGGTTTGGCGCGATCGCAATTGCGTTTGTGCCGATTGACACGCCGTGCACGTGCTGAGGATGGTGTCGGTATCGACGATCAGAATGGGCGCGGTCTGGGCGATCGCAGTGCCTGGAAGTGCGAGCGCGATCGTTGTGAGAAGGCCCGTTGCGATAAGAATTTTCATTAGAATTGCGTTCCTACGTTGAAGCTGAAGAATTTAGTGTCATCGCCTTTTTGCTTCATCAGCGCTTTGGCGATGTCGATGCGGAATGGACCGAACGGCGATACCCAGTTCACGCCGATGCCGATTGACAGCCGCGGACGCGCGGAATTGCCGAGAAAGACCTCCTTGTAGCCCGGGATCAGGCTAAATCCCGTGGCCGGGCAGGTTTCGCCGGGGTTGAGCTGGATATTGGCCTGGCCGGTAGTAGTCGGAAGGCAAGTTCCGGGACTATCGGTCAGCTGCGGCGTCGTCAGGTTCCATAGCGACCCGATATCGATGAAGGCAGACGGGCGCAGCCCCATGCTCTTGAGCGCCGAACTGGTCGGCAGCTCAAGCTCGAGCCGGCCCATATAATAGGCCTTGCCGCCCAGCGAGTCGGTGATCAGCTTGCTGTCCGTGGTCAGCGTACCGTCGGCGGCGTAAGGAATCCGCTGAATGCGGGGCCCGATGCCGCGCAAATCGAAGCCGCGCAGATCCGGTCCGAAGAACCGGTCGGTCAGGCGGATCGGGTCACGCCCTACGCCGGGCGACTTCTGCAACGCGCGAATGTAGCCAGCCTGGGCGTTTGCCGACAATACCCACCCGCCGAAGCCCCAATATTTTGTGCCGTCCGCGCGGGTGCGGATATACCGCACATCGCCGCCAAGCCCTGCAAAATCCTGGGTAAAGCTGAACCGGTGGCCCTTGGTCGCGCGAATGCCGTTGGTGTTGTCGAACAATAAAGAATAGCCCAGCAGCGAGGTCGCCCGCTTGCCGATTTCGTCGCACAAATAACGGCCAGCCTTGAGCGGATCGCATTCCTCGAGCAACGGGCCGGTGCCGTCAGGATCGGTGTAAAATGTCGATTTGTTCAACGTCACATTATCGAGCGAGAAGCTGTACCGCGTCCCGAAGCTCATATATTCGGTAATCGGGAACCCGGTGCGGAAACCTACGCCCGTGCTGACTTGCGAATAGGTCGTGTTGCGGCTGCGGCCGATATAATTGAAACTGTTATAATCGCGGCGGAAAATTTCTCCGCCGAGCATGATCTGCTTATCGAACAGATAGGGTTCGACGAAGCCGAGCTGCACCGACTTGGCGTAGCGTGAGTAGCTGATTCCGGCGTTGAGCTCCTGCCCCTTGCCCATGAAATTGCGTTCGGCCACCGAGAGCTGGAGAATGAACTTCTCGAGGCTGGAATAGCCGCCCGAAAGCTGCAATTCGCCGGTCGATTTATCCTCGACATCGACGCCGAGCACCACGCGATCCGGAGCCGAGCCCTCGGTCTGCTTGATTTCCAGTTTCTCCTGGAAATAGCCGAGGCTTTGCAATCGGTCCTGCGATCGTTTGACTTTGATCGCGCTGAACGCATCGCCTTCGTTCAACCGGAATTCGCGCCGGATCACCTTGTCGCGCGTGATCGTATTGCCGGCGATATCGATCCGCTCGACATAGGTTCGTGGCGTGTCCCCGACCTTGAAATTAATCCCCATGACCTGCTGATCGGCCTTGCGGTCGTACACCGGATTGATGTCGGCGAAGGCGTACCCCAGCCCTCCGGCAACTTCATTGAGGTTGGTGACGGCGTCTTCGACAGCTTTGGCGTCGAACCAGTCGCCCTGCTGAAGCTTCACGACCTTCTTGATCTGATCCGGCGTCAGGTCGCGCAAGGCGCTCTCGGCCTTGATCTCGCCGAACTTGTAGCGGGCCCCTTCCTCGACGACGTAAGTGATGATGAAGTCGCGACGGTCGGGGGTTAGTTCCGCGAGCGCGGACACCACGCGGAAATCCGCGAAGCCCTGGGTCAGATAATAAGCACGCAGCTTCTGCTGATCCGCAGCCAGACGGTCAGGATCGTAACTGTCGTTCGACTTGAAAATACCAAGGATTCCGCCGGACTGGCGCGTGTACATTTCCTTGCGCAAACGGCCGTCGCTGAACTTCTCGTTGCCGATGATGTTGATGCTTCGGACTTTCGACTTGTCGCCTTCATAGACTTCGAAGACGAGATCGACGCGGTTCTGGTCGAGGTTGACGACCTTCGGCTCGACGCGGGCGGCAAAGCGGCCTTGCCGGCGATAGAGTTCGATGATCCGATCGACATCCGCGCGCACCTTCGACCGCGTGAAAATCTGCCGCGGGGCCAATTTGATCTCGGGCAGGATCTTGTCGTTCTTGATCCTTTTATTCCCCTCCAGCACGATCCGGTTGATCACCGGATTTTCCTTGATGTTGATAACCAGGTCGCCGGTCTCGGTGCCGGTGATGTTTACGTCTTGGAACAATTCGGTCGCGTAGAGGTCCTTGAGCGCCTGATCGAGCGTCTCGGCGGTGTAGGTCAGGCCCGGGTTAAGATTGGCGTAGGAACGCACCGTCTCCGGCTCGAGACGCTGGTTGCCGCGAACGGCGAGTGATCGGATCGTGCCTGACGGGCGAGCCGCGGGGGCCGCCGCCACAACTGGCCCGGCCGCAAGTGGGTCGGCCGCTGGGGGCGAGGTCTGTGTCGCCGGGGCGGTTGTCGCTTGGGCCAAAACCGGAGTGGACCAGCCACCCAGGATCGTCCCGACCAGAAGGACAGCGCCACTGCGCTTGATAGACTTCGTTCCTGAGATCACGCGTCCCCGCCTTGAGAAAATTTATCAACCGACCCAACGGTCGCCTGGATGCAGTCCTGCCCTGCCCCAACCATGCTACCCAATCAAGCGCCCTAGCCGCTCCCACAGCCCGAATGAGCCGAGATCATTGGCCGTGGTGAAGACCAGCAAAGCCAGGATCGCCGCCAACCCGCCGCGGAACGCCCATTCGAGCGTTCGTTCGCTGACCGGGCGCCGTCGAACCGCCTCGACTCCGTAAAACAGCAGATGTCCACCATCCAGCATCGGAACTGGCAACAGGTTGATGAATCCCAGATTAATTGACATCAAAGCAATCAGCTGAATGAACTCGAAAGCGCCGAGACTGGCCTGTTGCCCGGCGATCTGAGCGATCTTGAGCGGGCCGCCGAGATCCTTGACCGAGCGGCGGCCCGAAATGATCTGCCACAGCCCGTCGATCATCGATCGAGTCATCTTCAGCGTATAACCGGTGGCGGCCGGCAGCAGTTCGAGCGGACCAACCCTCGCATATTCGCGGCCCTGCGCCATGACGCCCAGCCGGCCGATCTCGAAGCGCTGCCCGAAGCGGTCGGCCTCCACCTCGCTGGAAACCAGGGCGGGTAGTTGAAGGCGCTTGCCGCCGCGCTCAAGCTCAATGACGACGCGATAGTTGGGGCGCAGCGTGGCGTAGGCCGCGACATCCTCGAAGCTGCCGGTCGCCCGCCCGTCCATCGCCACGATCCGGTCACCTTTAAGCAGTCCGGCACGTTCCGCCGCACTGCCTGGCACAACGCCGTGCACGAGGGATGGCGTCTGTGGGACGCCCAGAAACGCGAAGAATGCCGCGAAGATCAAAATCGCCAGCAGGAAGTTTGCTGCCGGTCCGGCAAGCACGATCAGGAACCGTTGCCACACCGGTTTCAGGTGGAAACTCTGCGATCTCAGCTCCGCCGGAACCTCGTCCGACGACGCCGGAGCGCTCGCCGGGTTCATGTCGCCAACGAATTTGACGTACCCTCCAAGCGGAAGCCAGCCGACCTTCCAGCGCGTGCCGCGCTTGTCGGTCCAACCGAAGATTTCGCGGCCGAACCCGATCGAAAAGGTCTCAGCGCCGACCCCGAAGATGCGCCCGACGAAATAATGCCCAAGCTCATGAAAGAAAACCAGCGGCCCGATTGCGCAAACAAACGCAACCAGGACCAGCCAAAGGGGAGGCTGCGCAAGCATCAGTGACACAGAGCCTTGATCATCTGCCCGGCTTCCATCCTCGTCTCACGATCGATCTCCATGACATCGTCAATGCTGGCTGGGGTACGCGCCGCGGATCGCTCGAGCGCCTCTTCTACGGTTGCCGGGATGTCGGAAAAATGAATGCGGCGATCGAGAAAGGCGGCGACGGCAATTTCATTCGCAGCATTGAGCACGATGGCGGCCGCCCCGCCTTGCTCCATCGCCGCGCGCGCAATGCGCAGGGAAGGAAAGCGCGTCAGGTCGGGGGGTGCGAACTCGAGCAAACCGATTGCTGCGAGATCGAGCCGTTCGACCGGAGTGTCCATCCGCTCCGGCCAGGCAAGGACGTGCGCGATCGGAACGCGCATATCGGCGGGTCCCATTTGCGCAAGCACCGACCCGTCGAAGAATTCGACCATCGAATGAATCACCGATTGCGGGTGGACGATCACGTCCATCTGGTTCGAAGGGAGGCCGAACAAATATTGCGCTTCGATCAGCTCCAGACCTTTGTTCATCAACGTCGCGGAATCGACCGAAATTTTGGCACCCATCGACCAATTGGGGTGGGCCACGGCCTGATCGGGTGTCGCCGCGGCAATGCGATCAACGGGCCAGGTGCGAAACGGACCTCCGCTTGCAGTCAGGACGAGTTTTGAGATGTGCTCTACACTATTTCCAGCAAGGCACTGAAATATTGCATTATGTTCACTATCAACCGGCAGGATCGTGGCCCCGCTAGCCGCCGCGGCCTGGGTCATCAATGCGCCAGCGGTGACCAATGCCTCTTTGTTCGCAAGGCCGATCGTGCGCCCCGCCTCCACGGCCGCCATGACTGGCCGCAGTCCGGCGCAGCCGACGATTGCGGCGATGACGAGATCGGCGTCACGAGATGCCGCCTCGACCAGACCATCTTTCCCGGCGGCCGCTTCGCAGCTGCTCCCGGAAAGGGCTTGTTGCAACGCTCCGAAGCAGCTTTCATCTGCGATGACGGCGAGCTTGGCGCCGGTCCGGCGCGCAGCCTCGGCAAGCTCAGCGACATTGGTCGCCGCAGTCAGTGCTTCAACCTGAAACCGCTCCGGCGAACGCTCGATTAGATCGAGCGTCGAGCGGCCGATCGAGCCGGTTGCGCCGAGAATGGTGATCCTGCGGCTCATATCAGCCCCGCGAGGTTCATCGCTGCGGTCAGGACCGCCACCGGCACAAGTCCGTCCAGCCGGTCGAGCAATCCGCCATGTCCGGGGAGCCAGTTACCCGAATCCTTGACCCCGGCCTGGCGCTTCATCCAGCTTTCGAACAGGTCACCCGCCTGCGCCAATACTGCAAGCACCGGTGCGAGGACGATCAGCGCGGGACTGATTCCCGTGGCCAGCGCCCAACCTCCACCGAGCAAGGTTGCTGCGGCGACGCCGCCGTACAGCCCTTCCATCGTCTTGTTGGGACTGATGGTCGGCGCAAGCTTCTTGCGGCCAAATTTGCGCCCGGCAAAATAGGCCCCGATGTCGGTCGCCCAGGTCACGATCAACGCCCACATCAACAGCGCGATGCCGTCGTCGGCGCGATCGCGCAGCCACAACAGCGCCAGCGCGGGTGCGAGAGCATAGAAGAAACCTGCGACCCACCAGCCGGCGCCCCACCCGCGGACGATCTTGGTCCATTCATAATATAGAACGGTCGCACCGGTCGCGACGAACAAGGCGAACACATTGCCGCCAAGCAGCGCCGCGACCAGCGAGAAGCCGATCATGACGATGCCGGTCACCGTTCGTAGAAGGAGATCGTTCATCGCCCGCCGAACCGCCGCTGGCGCGCCCCATATTGGTCGATCGCCTCGTCAAATGCGTTTCCGTCGAAGTCCGGCCACAGCACGTCGCTGAACAGTAATTCGGCATAGGCCGCCTGCCACAGCAGGAAGTTGGAGAGGCGCACTTCTCCCGATGTCCGGATCAGCAAATCGAGTTGCGGAAGGCCCGCCGTCTGGAGTTCGGCCTCGAAATCTTCGTCGCCGAGGTCGGCCAAATCCAACCCCTCCGCCACTGCACGCTCGGCGAGCCGCCGGGCGGCACCGACGATTTCCGAGCGAGCGCCATAATTGAGGGCAACGACCAAAGTGATGCGCCGATTGGCCGCGGTCCGCTCGACACTTCGCTGCAATCGCGAAGCCAGATCCTCTCCGAACGCGCTGATATCGCCAATGATTTTGAGCCGCACTCCTTCCTTGACGAAGGTCGCGAGCTCGCGTTCGAGATAATAACGCATGAGCATCGTGAGATCGGCGATTTCCGCATCACTGCGGCGCCAGTTTTCGGAAGAAAAGGCGTAGACCGTCAGGACTTCGACGCCGCGTTCGCCGGCGGCCCGGAGCACTTTACGCATCGCTTCCGCGCCCGCGCGATGACCCGCAACCCGAGGAAGCCCGCGCTGCTCAGCCCAGCGGCCGTTCCCGTCCATGATGATGGCGACGTGCCGGGGCACGCCCGAGCCGCCCGCTGGGTCCGCGCCTGTTCCCTCCCGAGCCGCGCCGGAGAGCTCCGGGTCCGGAGCCGGAATCACTTGTTCAGGATTTCCTTTTCCTTGGCGTCGGCAGCCGAATCCACGTCTGCGATCGTCTGGTCCGTCATTTTCTGGACTTCGGCTTCATGACGCTTGCGCTCGTCCTCGCTGATCTCGTGCTTCTTCTCATCGGTCTTGAGGTTGTCCATGCCATCCCGGCGCACATTGCGCACCGCGATCCGGGCCTTTTCGGCATATTGGCCGACGAGCTTGGCAAGTTCCTTGCGCCGTTCCTCCGTCAGGTCCGGAATCGGGAGGCGGATCATCTGGCCGTCGGTGATCGGGTTGAGTCCAAGGCCCGCCGAGCGGATGGCTTTCTCCACGGGGCCGACGTTGGACCGATCCCACACCTGTACGGTCAACATGCGCGGCTCGGGAACGGACACGGTCGCGACCTGATTGAGCGGCATCTGAGCGCCGTAAACTTCGACATTGATCGGATCGAGCAAATTGGTCGACGCGCGGCCGGTGCGCAGGCCGACCAGATCGTGCTTGAGCGCATCGACGGCACCCTGCATCCGGCGCTGGAGGTCCGATTTATCAAAGGCGGGCATGGCTCACTCTCCGTGTTGAACGATTGTCGCTATACCGTGGCCGCCGAGCACTTTGGCAAGATTGCCCGGCTCGCGGATGTTGAAGACGACGATCGGAATGTTGTTGTCCCTGCACAGAGCGATGGCGCTGGCGTCCATCACCTGCAGATTGTTCGACAGGACCATGTCGTAGCTGACCACGTCGAAGCGCTTCGCTCCCGTCACCTTTTTCGGATCCGCGTCATACACGCCGTCGACCGAGGTTCCCTTGAACAAAGCTTCGCATTTCATTTCCGCGGCCCGCAAGGCGGCGCCGGAATCGGTGGTGAAGAACGGGCTGCCGACGCCGGCAGCGAAAATGACGATGCGGCCTTTCTCGAGATGTCGCTCGGCGCGGCGGCGGATGAAGGGCTCGCACACGCTGGCCATCGGGATCGCCGACTGGACGCGGGTTTCGACGCCGATCTTCTCCAGTGCATCCTGCAGGGCGAGCGCATTCATTACCGTCGCCAGCATGCCCATATAATCGCCGGTTGCACGGTCCATCCCGCGCGCCGCTCCGGAAATACCGCGGAAGATATTGCCTCCGCCGACCACGACGCACAGTTCAAAACCCTGCGCCTTCACGTCTGCAATTTCGCCCGCCACGCGAGCGATCATTTCGGGATCGATCGCGAGCTTGCCGTCGCCCATAAGCACTTCGCCGGAAAGCTTCAGAAGGATGCGTTTGAAGCGCGGGCGAGTCATTTGGGCGGGTTCTCCAATTGCGACCCATGACACAAGGGGGCGGACGCGCTTCTATGGCGCACCCGCCGCCTTGCCAACCGGTTCATTTCGTCATGCCCGACCTGTTCCCGCATCCACGTGGATTTTCCAACCATTAGCAGAGGAGGAAGGCGGACCCCGGATCAAGTCCGGGGTGATGATCGATTATGCAGGCACGCCGGCCGCAGCAGCCACTTCGGCGGCGAAATCGCTCTGCTTTTTCTCGATGCCTTCTCCAAGCTGGAATCGGACGAAGCCCTTGAGCGCGATCGCGCTGCCGGCTTCCTTCGCCGCGGATGCGACCACCTCGGTAACCGGCGTCTTGTTGTCCATCACGAACAGCTGGGACAGCAAGGCATTGTCCTTGCGGAACTTGGCGATCGACCCGTCGACCATCTTCTCGACGATATTGTGCGGCTTTCCGCTTTCCTTCGCCTTTTCCATCGCGATCGCACGCTCGCGCTCGACTAGCGCCGGATCGAGCGAATCGGCGTCGAGCGCCTGCGGGTTGGCGGCGGCGATGTGCATCGCGATCTGTTTGCCGAGCGTCTGCAGCGTCTCTGAAGGAGCACCGCTTTCAAGCGCGACGAGCACGCCGATCTTGCCGAGCCCTGGCGCGACGGCATTGTGAACGTAGGACACGACAATGCCTTGGCTCACTTCAAGCACCGCGGTGCGGCGCAAGGATTGATTTTCGCCGATCGTGGCAATGTTGTTGGTCAGCGCCTCGATCACGGTGCCGCCGCTTGGGTAGGCCGAAGCGGACAGAGCATCGATGTCACCGCCGCTGCCCAGTGAAAGCCGCGCGACTTCGCTCACGAAGTCCTGGAACTGCTCGTTCTTGGCGACGAAATCCGTTTCCGAATTCACTTCGACGACTGCGCCGCGCGTGGCTTCGACCGCCACCCCGACCAAGCCTTCGGCTGCAGTACGGCCCGCCTTCTTGGCGGCGGCTGCAAGACCCTTGGCGCGAAGCCAATCGACGGACGCTTCAAGCTCGCCGTCATTTTCGGCAAGCGCCTTTTTGCAATCCATCATTCCGGCGCCGGTGCGCTCGCGCAATTCCTTGACTGCAGCGGCCGTGATTTCAGCCATCTTGTTCGTCCTTCTAACTCCCCTCCCGCATGCGGGAGGGGTTGGGGGAGGGAATGTTAGAGAGAGCCGACAGGTCCTCCCCTAGCCCCTCCCGCATGCGGGAGGGGAACCAGATTACTCGGCCAACGCAGCTTCGACCGGAGGTTCGGCCATCGCGCCGATGTCCTCTCCCCGGGCCGCGGCGTTGCCGCTGCGCCCACTGGTCGCAGCGCCGGCGATGGCGTCGCAATAGAGACGGATCGCACGGCTAGCGTCGTCATTGCCCGGGACCGGGAAGGCGATGCCGTTCGGATTGCTGTTGGAATCCAGGATCGCGACCACCGGAATGCCGAGCACATTGGCTTCCTTGATCGCCAGCTCTTCCTTGTTGGTGTCGACCACGAACATCACTTCGGGAAGTCCGCCCATGTCGCGGATGCCGCCAAGGCTCTTCTCAAGCTTGTCGCGCTCGCGGGTTAGCTGAAGGACTTCCTTCTTGGTCAGTCCAGCAGTGTCACCCGACAATTGCTCCTCAAGGCTCTTGAGCCGCTTGATCGAGTTGGAAATCGTCTTCCAGTTGGTCAGCATGCCGCCGAGCCAACGGTGGTTGACGAAATGCTGGCCGCTGACGCGCGCCGCCTCGGCGATCGCATCCTGGGCCTGACGCTTGGTTCCGACGAACAGCACCTTGCCGCCGCGCGCCACAGCCTGGTTCACGAAGTCGAGAGCGCGCGCGAATAGCGGCACCGACTGCGACAGGTCGATGATGTGAACACCGTTGCGGTCGCCGAAGATGTACGGCTTCATCCGCGGGTTCCAGCGGTGGGTCTGGTGGCCGAAATGTGCTCCGGCTTCGAGCAATTGCTGAATAGTGACGACTGGAGCCGCCATGGATAGTCTCCTTCCGGTTAGGCCTCGGCGGAACCGATGAACCGGTCAAAAGACCGGCACCGGCTTATGTGGTTCCGCCTGTGGAATGCCGCGCCCCTAGCCGAATGCCGTCAACCATTCAAGCGCCCGGCGCGTTGGAATGATGTCACTTGACAACCAAGAACATAACATGAACATGAGGACATCTCAGTACGACGCCAGCACTCTCGGGAACAAAACAGGATTCGAGTGAGTTGAGCCGCTAACCTAAGGGACAGACGTCATGATTGCAGCTTTTGCTACGCTCGCCTTCCTCACCGCCATCTGGCTTGTTGCGGTGGTTGTCGCTCAGGCGATGGCCGAGAGTGGGAACAAGATCGTCGCGGCGTTGATCGGGCGTTCTCAAATGGCGACCGTCACCAACCCGATTCTGGTTCCGGTGCGGATTAGCCAGCGCTCATTTCGTCTGCGGCCGAGCTTGCGGGCGCAACCGAAGTGGCGCGCCGCCGCTTGACCTTCGCGTAGCTCGCATAAGCGAACGGAAGCATCACCAGGTAGATCGTCGAAACGCCCAACAGCGTGTGCCACGGCGCCCGGATAAGCGCAGCTCCTAACAACGCCACTGCGACCAGCGCGAATAACCGCCAGCTGCTGCGGATTCGAATGGACGTCCAGCTAAAGGTCGGCAGGTTTGAGATCATCAATAAGGCAATGAACAAAGTCCAGGCCATGACGATCGCCCACTGCCTGAAGATTTCATCGCCCGTGATCAACCACAGATAGATCGGAATGAACGCCAGCCCCGCCCCTGCCGGCGCGGGCACACCGGTATTGAAACCCGCAGACTTGTGGGGCTGCTCGGCGACATCAATTCGGGCATTGAACCGCGCGAGACGAAGCGCGCAGCAGACGGCGAGCGCCAATGCGGCGATCCAACCGAATCGCGGCGCTTCCTGCAACGACCAGAGGAACAGGATCAGCGCGGGTGCCGTGCCGAACGCAATATTGTCGCTTAGCGAATCGAGTTCGGCGCCAAAGCGGCTCTGCGCCCGCAACAGCCGCGCAATGTGCCCGTCGAACCCGTCGAGCACGGCAGCGAACACTATCGAGCCAAGCGCCTTGTCCCACTCGCCGCTGATTGCGAGACTCACGCCGGTTAGCCCGAAACACAAAGCAAGCAGGGTTATCGCATTGGGCACCAACGCTCGGAACGGGATGCCGCGTGCGTCCCGCTCCCCGTCGATCATTGGCTGAGGCCCGTGAGCACCGGATCGACTCCCATCTCACCGATGATCGTCTCCCCGGCAATAGAGCGTTGGCCGAGCAGAACGCGCGGTCCGGTACCGGCGGGCAGATAGACATCGACGCGGCTACCGAAGCGGATCAGGCCGACGCGTTGACCCGCCTGAACGCCGTCGCCTTCGCGCACGAACGCCATGATCCGGCGCGCCACCAGGCCGGCGATCTGGGTGAAGCCAACACGCGTGCCGTCGGCAGCCTCGACCATGAAGTGCTGGCGTTCATTATCCTCGCTCGCCTTGTCGAGGTCCGCATTGAGGAACTTGCCCGGGACGTAGACCATGCGCCGCACGGTGCCGGCGATCGGCGACCGATTGATATGCACATCGAACACGCTCATGAAAATCGACACGCGAGTCATCTCCGCCTCGCCAAGCCCGTCCGCGCCGCGCAACTCTGGCGGCGGCGGAACCCGCACGATCATCGTGATCAGCCCGTCGGCCGGTGCAACGATCAGCTTTTCGCCCTGCGGCGTGGTTCGGATCGGGTCGCGAAAAAATGCCGCGACCCAGATGGTGACCATCACCAGCAGCCAGCCGAGGAACTTCCAAGGGAGCAGTACGAAACTCGCGAGCGTGATCGCTCCGGCAATGACGACGAACTTGCGCCCCTCCGGGTGAACCGACGGAAACCGCCATTTGACATTGGTGGTGACCGGGCTGTCGGGCTTTTCGAGTGTGGGCATCGCGCCTCCCTAGTCGCCGTGAACCCGGCATACAACGCTGCGGTTGCCTCGCCTCCGTCCGCGTCTTAAGGCCCGCGCCGAAACCCACACACAATCGGGAACAGGCATGGCCAAGATCAAGGTGAAAACTCCGCTCGTCGAACTCGACGGCGACGAAATGACGCGGATCATCTGGCAGTGGATCCGCGAGCGGCTGATCCAGCCTTATCTCGACGTCGATCTCATTTATTTCGATCTCAGCGTTGAGAAGCGCGACGAGACTGACGACAAGATTACTGTCGAAGCGGCCGCTGCGATCAAAAAATACGGAGTCGGCGTCAAATGCGCGACCATCACCCCCGACGAAGCGCGGGTCGAGGAATTCAAGCTCAAGAAGATGTGGAAGTCGCCCAACGGCACCATCCGCAACATTCTTGACGGCGTCGTTTTTCGTGAACCAATCGTCATTCAGAACGTCCCGCGCCTCATTCCCGGCTGGACCGATCCGATCGTCGTCGGCCGTCATGCTTTTGGCGACCAGTACAAGGCGACTGACTTCCTCGTCCCAGCCCCTGGCAAGCTGACGATGAAGTGGGTTGGCGTTGATGGGCAGGAAATCGAGCATGAGGTGTTCGAATTCCCGGCTGCCGGCGTGGCGATGGGCATGTACAATCTCGACGCGTCGATCCGAGATTTTGCCCGCGCCTGTTTCAATTACGGGCTCGACCGCAAATGGCCGGTCTATCTGTCGACCAAGAACACCATCCTCAAAGCCTATGACGGCCGTTTCAAGGATCTTTTCCAGGAAATATTCGACAGCGAATTCAAAGACAAGTTCGCTGAAGCCGATATTGAATATCAACATCGCCTGATCGACGATCTGGTCGCCTCCGCCTTGAAGTGGAGCGGCAAGTTCGTCTGGGCATGCAAGAATTACGACGGCGACGTTCAGTCCGACATGGTTGCGCAGGGCTTCGGCTCACTCGGCCTGATGACCTCCGTATTGATGACCCCGGACGGCAAGACGATCGAGGCCGAGGCCGCGCATGGCACCGTCACCCGTCATTACCGCATGCATCAGCAGGGCAAGGCGACATCGACTAACCCGCTAGCGTCGATCTTCGCCTGGACCGGCGGGCTGAAATATCGCGGCAAGTTCGACGATACCCCGGACGTGGTTCGCTTTGCCGAAACGCTGGAGCGCGTCTGTATCGAGACCGTCGAGAACGGTCACATGACCAAGGACCTGGCGATCCTCGTCGGCCCGGATCAAGCATGGATGACCACCGAGCAATTCTTCGAAGCGATCCGCTCCAATCTGGAAAAGGCGATGGCCGTCAGCGAAGCCGCTGCCTAAGGCTTGGCGAAGGCGTCCGGCGAGCGGACCCGTTCGCGCCGGACGCCGAGACCGATGATCCGTCCGGGGATGCGACGAAGCAGCGGATATCGGTCGAGCATTCGGACCGGCCACGGCGCAACGATTGGCCCGCTGCTGCCAAGCACGGCGCCGATGACCCGGTCTTGGGCCGCCTTCTGTCCCGCCTGAATGACCCGAGTTGGCCACAGTCGCCGGTTCTGGACCTCGGCGAGCAGGTCATCGACGTTCGCGCCGCGTGCAAGCGCGGCAGCCAGGATGTTCGCCGCCGCGACCGCATCCTGAACAGCGAGATTGATGCCAACCCCACCGGCGGGCGACATTGCATGCGCCGCATCGCCGATGGCAAGCAGGCCCGGCCTGTGCCAGCAGGTCAGCCGGTCGAGCTCGACTGTCAGCAAGTGCATCTGTGCCATGTCGGTCAGCACATCGCCCAGCGGGCCAAGGATCGGCGCAGAAGCTTCGATCCGCGAGCGTAGCGCCCTGATGCCGCCAGCGCGCAATTTCTCACCCATTCCCTTCGAGAATATATAGCCAACCTGCCAATAATCGCGACGGTCGATCAATGCCATCAATGTGCCTGGAGCGACGATCCCGCGCAGAGTCAGTCCGGTACTGGGAGACTTTGGTACCCGGAACCAGAAAACGTCCATCGGAGCGCCCAAATTCTCGACCGGAAGCATGGTTCGCGCCAACGACGAGCGTCCGTCGGCAGCAATCACCAGCGATGCTCGCATCTCCCGCCCATCGACCAGGCGGACGCCGGCAATTCGGCCCGCCTCATTGATGAGCCCCGCAACCGGCGCATCCATAACGAGCGAGAATGTCGGGTAAATTGCGGCTTCGTCGCGCAGGAAATCGAGGAAATCCCATTGCGGCATCATCGCGATGAACGGTGCCGGAGTGTCGAGGTGCGACAGGTCGCCAAGCACATAATCGCGGCCGCCGATTGTCCCGCGCACTTCATGCAAGCGGTCGTGCGGGCGCTCGAGAAAGCGCTCCAGCATGCCGAGCTGATGAAGGATCTCCATCGTCGATGGGTGAACCGTGTCGCCGCGAAAATCGCGGAAGAAGTCGGCATGCTTTTCGAGAACGACGACGCGGCACCCGGCGCGCGCGAACAGCAGGCCACTCATCACGCCCGCTGGCCCGCCGCCGACGACGATGAGGTCGAGGAAGTTCACGCGCCTAAAGTCGCTAAAGTCACGGAGCGCGGCGCTTTTGTTGTGACTTTAAGCGGGGAGCACTGCTCAATGCTGCTGAATTCTCCAAGCCCGACGTCATGGCCACGAAGCTGGCAGAGCAAACACTATTTTGGAAGCGAAATGATCACCTTTTGGTGATGGCTTCGGCCTTGTGGGTGACAGGAGGACACTGTGCTGCTCTAAAGCCCGTATGGCTGCGGAATTCGGGGGACATGGGCTTAGCGACGCGCTGACGATCCTGGGCGCTGCGGGCATCGTCATCCCAGCCTTCGCGCGCCTGAAAATCTCGCCCGTCATCGGCTTCATCATCGTCGGCATGATCGCCGGGCCATTCGGGCTGGGGGCTTACGCGGATCAATATCGCTGGCTTGAAGCGGTCACGATCAACGATCCCGACTCGATCGAGCCCTTCGCCGAGTTCGGGATCATCCTCCTGCTCTTCTCGATCGGGTTGGAGCTCAGCTTCCGGCGGCTTGTTGCGATGCGCAAGGCAGTGTTCGGCGTCGGCGCGGCCGAGCTCCTGCTTGGAGCTCTGATCATTGGCGGCGGCCTGATGCTGGCCGGGGAGCAAGCTGCGAGCGCAGTCACTCTGGGGTTTGCACTGGCGATGTCATCGACCGCGCTGGTGATCCCGATCGCGGGCACCACGACAGCGGTCGGGCGCGCTGCGTTCGCCATGCTGCTGTTCGAAGATTTGGCGTTGGTGCCGTTGCTGTTCCTGCTCGGAAGCGCCGGGCTGGCGGGGATGGCGGAAATCGCCTGGAAAGGCGCATTGGTCATTGCGGCGATGCTGCTGGTCGGGCGCTTCGTGCTGCCGCGGTTGTTCGCTCAGGCGGCACGCACCAAGAGCCCGGAACTGTTCCTCGCGGTCAGCCTGCTGGTGGTGATCGTCTCCAGCCTTGCCACCGGCGCGGTCGGCCTGTCGCCGATTCTTGGGGCTTTGATCGCCGGAATCCTGATCGCAGAGACCGAATATCGCAGTGAAGTCGAAGTGGTGACCGCCCCATTCCGTGGGCTTGCGCTGGGCATTTTCCTGATCACGGTCGGGATGCAGATCGATTTCAGAGTGATTGCCGACTTATGGCCGGCGCTGCTCGGCGCGCTCGTCGCTGTCCTGCTCGCCAAGGTCCTGGTGACCGCATTGCTGTTGCGCATGAGCGGATCGCGGCTCGGAATTGCGGTTGAAACGGGGGTTTTGATGGCCTCGCCCTCGGAAACCACCTTGATCCTGCTTGGAGCGGCGGCGGTTTCCGGCGCGATCGCCTCGGAAACCGCCGCGTTCTGGCAGGCGGTGACCGCCATCGGACTGACGATCACGCCGCTGCTGGCGCAACTCGGACGGCTGGTCGGCCGCCGCGCCGATCTGCACGGCGCGGAAACCGTCCCGGGCGCCGAAACGGGCCGAACGATCATTTTCGGCTTCGGGCGCATCGGCCGCATGGTCGCCGACATGCTCGCGGTGCACGGCAAGGCGTATTTGGCGGTCGAAAGCGACATCGACGCGGTCATCGCTGCGCGCGAGGCGGGTTATTCGATTCTGTTCGGCGACGTTTCCCGGCACGAACTGATCGACAAGCTACAGCTCGGCCATGCCGCCGCCCTGGTGCTGACGATGGACGATCCCGTGCTGGTGGCGCAGATTGCGCGGCGGGTGCGCGGCTGGTGTCCCGCACTCGCAATCATCGCCCGAGCGCGCGATCCCGCCCATGCCGCACAGCTCTACCGAGCCGGCGTGACGGACGCCGTCCCGGAAACGGTCGAGGCGTCGCTGCAATTGTCCGAAGCGGTGCTGGTCGATATTGGTCTGGCGATGGGCCCCGTCATCGCCAGCATCCATGAGAAACGCAGCGAATTGCGCGCGGAAATCATGGCCGAGGCGCAGCTGGAGCATGAGCCGAGGCTGGGGCGCCGGCGAGCGCGCGATTCCGTCTAGGCTGCGGTCAGCGTATTGGGTGGTCGAACACCATGACCGCTTGCGCTCGTTCAGTTTCATGGGAGCTCACCGCCCGCTTCCCAGGAATTGCTTGAGCCGTTGAACGGCAAGATCGAGATGCGCTCCAACATCCGGAGCCTGGTCGGCGCGGTCAATGAGGCCAAGCGCTGTTTCCATAAGGCCGAGAGCGCGTCCGAGATCTTTGGCAACATTGTTCATCACATTTGACCCGAGCAGAGTGCGAATGCCGTCACGCTATGGCCCAAGCCACTCAAACAACAAGAAAAACATTGACGCCGTGCCGGTTCGGTACAGGCAAGGCGATGGGTCCGGAACGGATTCGGTTGAGCATCGCCTTTTGGCGGGAACTGATGTCCGGCTTGCAGGGAACGCTCGGCGGTCTCAAGCGATATGTCTGCTCCTCAGACCAGACAGGATCGATCATGGCCGAACAGCGCAGCGCGACCCTCTACCGTATGGTTCTTCCGGACCATGAATGCCCGTTCGGCGTCCGCGCCAAGGCGATGCTCGAGCAAGCGGGGTTCGAGATCGACGAGCATATCCTCGCATCGCGCGAGGAGGTCGCGGCGTTCAAGGACGAACATGGGGTGTCCACCACGCCGCAGATTTTCATCGACGGTGAGCGCGTCGGCGGAAGCGACGATCTGGAAGCATATTTGGCGGAGGCTTAAGCCTAAGCCAAGAAATCAGATTCATCTCGCTTTTGCTCGGGGCGGTGTCTGTGGATCAATCGCGCCGCGCTGTGCCACATCCGCGTTTCGAAACGCCGCAACTGCATAGCCGCCGCCCTATCGCCGGCACTCGCGGCACGGCGCAGCCACAGCCGATACGCCGAAAGATTGTTCTGGTTGAACCAGCTTATAGCCAAGTTGCGAGCAGCGCGATGCTCACCGAGCCGATAAGCCCGGCGATAAAGCCCCACAGCACTAAATGAGTCTTTTGCTGATCCCATCCCACCGTCAGCTAGCCAATCCGCCATGTCGGTCATTGCACCCGTATGCCCTCGGAGCGCCAAGTGCCACATGATCGGGAGCCACAAACCGCGTTCACGACGATACTGTATGTTCAGTGCCTTGAGATAAAGCCTATCGGCCTTTGTCTCAGCATCCGGATCGGCGGACGATGACATTGTCACGCCCCGACCTTCTCCAAAACCTGTCTGACGGCGTTTAGCGCCTCGCCGGCTCTTACGCCGTCCGGCCCGCCCCCTTGCGCCATGTCGGGGCGGCCGCCACCCCCCTGCCCGCCAAGTGCCGCGACCGCAGCTTTGACGAGATCGACTGCGCTAACTTGGCCTGAAAGTTCATCGGTAACCCCCACGGCGACACTGGCGCGACCCTCGTTGACCGCGATCAAAGCGGCAATGCCGGAACCGAGTCGCTGCTTCATCTCGTCCACCGCGCCGCGCAAGCCCTTGGGATCGAGGCCTTCGACCACTTGACCGAGGAATGCATGGCCGCCGATTTGCTCGGGAGCCGCGTGATCGGATTTCGCCGCTCCGCCACCCATCGCCAGCGCCTTTTTCGCATCGGCGAGTTCGCGCTCGAGCCGGCGGCGGTCTTCGATCAGCGCGGCAACGCGCGCTGGCACCTCGTCGGGCGATGCCTTCAGCACCGCAGCGGCTTCGCGCAGCCGTGCGTCGCGCTCGACTAGCCACTGGCGCGCGGCCTCGGCAGTCAGCGCTTCGATCCGGCGGACACCGGATGACACTGCGGATTCCGAGACGATCTTGAACAATTGGATGTCGCCGAGCGCGTTGACGTGGGTACCGCCGCACAATTCGACCGAATAATCCGCGTCGACCTCGCGCCCCATCGAGAGCACGCGGACCTCGTCGCCGTACTTCTCGCCGAACAAAGCCATCGCGCCAGCAGCGATGGCGTCATCCGGGGTCATCAGGCGCGTTGTGACCGGCTGATTGTGCCGGATGTGCGCGTTCACTTCCGCTTCCACGGCGGCGATGTCGTCGGGGGTAAGCGCATTGGGGTGCGAGAAATCAAAGCGCAGCCGGTCGGGCGCGACCAGACTCCCCTTCTGCGTGACATGCCCGCCCAGCCGGTCGCGCAGTGCGGCGTGCAAAAGGTGGGTCGCGCTATGGTTGGCGCGGATGCGAGCGCGGCGGTCGATGTCGACGCTTTGGCTAAGCGTATCGCCGACTTTAACCTCACCGGCAGTGATGTGGGAGAGCAAGGCATGGAGACGACCAAGCGGCTTTGAGGTATCCTCAATAATGCCTTCGAAACCATTGATGTTGCTTAGAACACCAGCGTCTCCGACCTGCCCGCCACTTTCTCCGTAAAACGGCGTCTGATTAAGCAGGATCTGGACCTTCTGGCCCTCCGCGGCCCGATCGACGCGCTTACCGTTTTGCACCAAGGCGACGACCACGCCTTCGCCTTCATGGCCGGAATAGCCGATGAATTCACTGCTCCCCAGTTCCTCGGCGAGGTCGAACCACAGCTCGTCGCTGCCTTTTTCCCCTGAACCCTTCCACGCGGCGCGGGCGGCGGCCTTCTGCTCGGCCATCGCACGATCGAAGCCGGTGCGATCGACGCTCAAACCGCGCGCGCGCAATGCGTCCTCCGTGAGATCGTAGGGGAAGCCGAATGTGTCGTAGAGCTTGAACGCGGTTTCGCCCGGCAACGTCCCGCCTTCGCTCATATCGCCGGTAGCTTCGTCGAGCAGGCGCAGGCCGTTGGCGAGCGTGTGGCGGAAGCGCGTTTCCTCTTGCGCCAGCGTGGCCTCGATCAAAGGCTGGGCGCGGACCAATTCGGGATAGGCCGCGCCCATCTCTGCCACCAAAGCGGGGACCAGACGGTGCATCAGCGGATCCCGTGCGCCGAGGATGTGGGCATGGCGCATCGCGCGGCGCATGATCCGGCGCACGACATAGCCCCTGCCCTCATTGGCCGGCAGGACGCCGTCCGCGACCAGGAAACCGGACGCGCGCAGATGGTCAGCGATCACGCGGTGGCTCGCCTGTTGCTCACCGTGCGCGCGGGTCTTGGTGAACTCCTCGCTGGCGGCGATCAGCGTCTTGAACGTGTCCGTGTCGTAATTGTCGTGGACGCCCTGCATCACCGCAGCGACGCGTTCCAGCCCCATGCCGGTGTCGATACTGGGCTTGGGCAGATCGGCGACGATAATGTCCGCTTCCTGCAGATGCTGCATGAAGACCAGATTCCAGATTTCGACAAATCGGTCGCCGTCTTCATCCGGGCTGCCGGGCGGACCGCCGGGGATATGATCGCCGTGATCGTAGAAGATTTCGGAACAGGGTCCGCTCGGCCCGTCAGCGCCCATCGCCCAGAAATTGTCCTTGGTCGCAATACGGATGATGCGATGATCAGGCAGGCCCGCGATTGTCTTCCACAGATCGAACGCCTGATCGTCGGTGTGATAGACGGTAACGGTCAGCCTGTCGGCGCTGAGCCCCCACTCCTTGGTCAGCAGGGTCCAGGCATGGGTGATCGCCTGTTCCTTGAAATAATCGCCGAACGAAAAATTGCCGAGCATTTCGAAGAAAGTGTGATGGCGCGCGGTGTAGCCGACATTGTCGAGATCGTTGTGCTTGCCGCCCGCGCGAACGCACTTCTGGCTGCTGGTCGCGGTTGCATAGGGTCGCGTTTCGAGGCCGGTGAAGACGTTTTTGAACGGTACCATTCCAGCGTTCACGAACATCAGGGTCGGATCGTTGTGCGGCACCAGCGGAGCGCTCGAAACGCGCGCATGTCCGGCGCCTTCGAAAAAATCGAGGAAGCTTCGGCGAATGTCGTTAGTCGATGTCATGACTAGGGGATGTAAATGGGTTGGTGCACTGCGGCAAGGATCGGCCTTTGCGCCGCTCGCTTTCCCTCGCTAGTGCGGCTTCATGACACAAGGCGCGGTCCGCATTCCGAAATATAGGCGCAAGCGTCAGCGGTCGTGGCTGGCGCGGATTTTCGGCTGGCTGATCAAGCTCGTCCTGATCTTCCTCATCGGTTCGGTGCTGTGGGTGCTTGCCTATCGCTTCATCAACCCGCCGGTCACCGCGACCATGATTGGGGACATGGTTGCCGGACGCGGAGCGAGCCGCGACTGGATGTCGATCCGGCAGATCGACCGCGACATGGTGCGCGCGTCGATCGCCGCCGAAGACAGCAAATTCTGCCAGCACAATGGCTTCGACGTCGAAGCGATCGAAAATGCGATGAAGCGCAATGCTTCGGGCGGGCGCATCCGCGGCGGATCGACCATCAGCCAGCAAACCGCAAAGAACGCCTTCCTGTGGCAAGGCGGCGGCTATGCCCGCAAAGGGGTCGAGGCCTGGTTCACCTTCCTGATCGAGAATTTGTGGTCCAAGCAAAGGATCATGGAGGTCTATCTCAACGTCGCGGAGACCGGGATCGGCACCTACGGCGTCAATGCCGGTTCGCAGCGCTATTATGACCATGACGCAAGCGCGATGAGCGCTACGGAAGCTGCGCGGATCGCGGCTGTGCTTCCGCTGCCCAAACGTCGCGGCGTGGCGTCGCCCAAGGGCTTCACCCGACGCTATGGCAATTCGATCACCGCACGGATCGGCGTTGTCGCCCGCGACGGGCTCGACGCCTGTGTCTACCAGGGGACGGTGCCGCCGAAGAACGCGACGCCGCCGAAG
>JBDSZD010000117.1:0-7964 GCA_039925325.1 Sphingomicrobium sp. | reverse complement strand
TTCCTGATTCTCTATGGCTTCACGCTCGCGGCTTTGAGCGCCGGCTATTGGATCGCTTTGATCCTCGTCATTCCCATTGGCGGCCTGGTGCTGCGCTTGTTCCTGATCCAGCATGATTGCGGACATGGGTCCTTTTTCAGCGTCAGGGCGGCCGACGACTGGCTCGGGCGTTGTCTCGGTGTCGTGACCTTCACCCCCTATGATTGCTGGCGGCAATCGCATGCCATCCATCATGCCAGCACGGGCAATCTCGATGCCCGAGGCTTCGGCGATGTCGATACGCTGACGGTTCGCGAATATTTCGCCAGGCCACGATGGAAACGTGCTCTGTACAGGTTTTACCGCCATCCTTTGGTCCTGTTCGGCGTGGCTCCGACCTATTTGTTTTTGTTGCGGCACCGCCTCCCGATCGGGCTGATGACCGCAGGCAGGAAATATTGGGTCAGCGCGCTGGCGACCAACGCGGCGGCGGCTCTGATCGCGCTCGTCCTCATTCGTGCATTTGGGCTTGGGCCGTTTCTTGCGGTTGCGCTTCCGGCCATTCTGATCGCGGGCTCGGCCGGGGTGTGGTTGTTCTACGTTCAGCATCAGTTCGAGCAGACGAGCTGGGATCAAGGATCGGATTGGTCGTTCCACTCGTCTGCCTTGCACGGTAGCTCGCATCTAGCGCTGCCGCCGTTCCTCCGCTGGCTTACAGCGAACATCGGTGTTCATCACGTGCATCATCTGGTGAGCCGCATCCCATTCTACCGTCTGCCGGAAGTGATCAAGGATATGCCGGAGCTCGGCGAGATGAACCGGATTACCGCTGGCGAAAGTTGGCGGACCTTCGCACTGACCCTGTGGGACGAAAGCACGCGGCAATTGGTCACATTCCGCGCAGCTACGCGTCAGTCGGAAAGCATGGTTGGAGCGGCGGCGGTATCGCGTTAAGGAGACCAGCCTAGAGAGCAGGCGGCAGGGAACTGGAAATGAAGGGTTTTCTCTTCGCGGCGTTGATCTGGCTGCTGTGCGGGGCGATCGGGGCCTATTTGCTCGACACGGACGGCACACTCGATCCCAAGCATATCGCCTGGGGACCGATCACATTGGTGCAGGTTTTCTCGAGCACCGACGATGCTATTGCGCATGCGCCCAGAAACTAGCCGCCTTGTCTGGAGTTGGCCAAGGGCGCTTTTCGCGCCGTTCGTGGCAATATTGTTTTCTGCGCCGGCCTCGGGACAATCCACCACGCATCCGGTCCTCCGGAACATCGGAGTCACGTGTCAGTGGCAAGTCGCGTGCATGGAAAAACAGCAAAGCGCGATGCGTAACGCGCTCCTCTTCGTCAGCCGGAAAAGTCCGCCCGCGTGGAAGGTTCAGACCTGTAACCGCAACGCATCGCGCAGAAAGCTTCGTGTCGACTGGGTCGGGTTCAACAATTGCATTCGCAACCCGAACCTTCGCCCAGTCGCACGGACCCGACGGCGCTAAGCTCTATCTCGGCATTTCGAACTTAAGCCAACCGCCGGCGTACCGATCCGACTATCCCAGCTGCCCACGAATTGCGCCCGCCCGATAAACGGTCGTGTGCACGTTCACGTAAAAAGAGCGTGGCGACTTGCGGATTTCGTCCGCCAGCGCGCGGGTCACGTCCCTGCATCCCGATGTTGCCGCATTTTGAGCCGCGCTCAGGTGCACGACGATGCTGCCATTCTGTCCGGCGGGAGCGCGGTGGATATGCGCACCGACGACTGGATCCAGATTACTCGTTTCAATTTCCCAGCAGACGCGGGCTTGTCCAGGGTTGACGATAATCCTCGCCGTGCCCGCGCCGTCGGGATCGCCCTGGTTTGGGACGCCGGCGGAATTCACTTCGGACGCACCACTGAGCGTGGTCGTGAACTTTCGTCCGCCTTCGAGCACGGGAGCGGCAATGGCCGCTGTGCCGGCTGCAACTAGCAACGATGTTACAAGCATATGGATAGGCCGCATGGCATTCTCTCCTGCGTTTATCCCCCGTCCCAGGGACGCAATACCATTGAAGTTGTCCGACTTCGAGTAGTGCGTTTTGGAAGCGGTCTCGTGACCGGAATGTCCGTCCCACCCGCGGCATTGCAGTTGCTAACGCGCAGCTACGCTCCTGCCGCCGCAGCACAAGCGAAGATCGCGAGCCTTGCGATCGTGCCAATCTGGGGCGGCCGCCAAGGGGAATCGAGGCGGCCGCCCACGAAACATTTGTGGCATCTTCGTTTCAGGCATGCAACTTTCTGTTTATGCGAATCGTGTGAACGTCAGGTAAATCATGATCAACGGGGCGGGACCAAAGAAGTTGGGGTGGTGGTTTGGCGAGAGCCAACTCACCCGCCGCCTCGTGCGGCAGGACGGCAACGGCCTGGAGGCGGCGGTCAGCAATTTGTCGACTCGCGGCTGCGACGTCGATTGCGAACTGGATGCGGGCGAGTTCGTCTCCATTGAAGTCACCGATCTGTCGGTGTTTATCGGCGAAGTCATGGCAACCGTGGGCGGTCGATCCACGATCAGTTTCTTCGGAGCAGTCTCGCACTAAGCCGATCGGAGCTTGGCTACTTCGAGCGCACACTAAAAAAGCTCAATTCCTTCCGGCGACGCGAATGCGTCGAGCGCCACGTCCCAAGGGTCAGTGGGAATGATGGCGTCGATGCGCTGGATCTGCCAGCCGACCCCAATCAGGCGCGCACCGGCTTTTCGCAAGGGACGAAGGACGCGGTCGTAATGACCCTTGCCACGGCCGAGTCGTGCGCCGCTGCCGTCGATCGCGACCAATGGGACCAGCACCAGATCGGGTTCGACCGGAGGTGCGGTCAGCTTGGGCTGCGAGATGCCGAACGGGCCGACCTTGGCGGGGTCGCCGGCGAGAAATCGGAACGGCTTTGCAGGATTGTCGAAGGCCGGGAAAGCGACAATCGCACCCACGGCACGCGCTTCTTCCATCGCCAGCAATGGACTGATCTCGCTCCCCATCGGCGCATAGCCCGCGACTACCGCCGCGCCCTTGCAGAGCGAAGTCAGCCGCTCCGCAAGTTGCTGCTCCAACCGCGTTCGCCCCGCATCGTCGAGCGAAGCGACGAACGCCTTGCGTGCTTCGAGCGCGGCTTTGCGCAGCGAATCCTTGAGCGGAAAAATGGCGGGTGACGGGACCACCATGGCCGTTTGCCGGAAATCCTCCGACGCCACAAACGTCAGGTGGGAACCATGTGCATCGGACCAGGGTCCGGGCAGGGACAGCCCCCTAGGATATAAGATAGCCTCAGGGATTTTGTAGGCCACGTACCGGGCAGTGCCCGTCGCTTCCTATCTAGGGTGTTGAGGCGCCTTGCTCAAGGGCCGTGGCAAGGCGTTCGAGGCGGGTCGCTAGCGCATCGACTTCGGGCATGCGCGGGTCTTCCAAGCGAGCGGACGGGTCGGCGCTGCGCTTTTCGATCAATTGGTCGGCAAGCAGAAGCGATGCGAACAGCAATTGCCGCGCTTCGGACAAAGTGCCCAGCCCGGCGAGCGCTTCGCGGCTCTTGCCGTCGACCAGCGTTGCGGCCGCCTGCAGCTGAGGTTCCTCCCCGTCGCGGCATGCCACGCGATAGGTGCGTCCGGCGATGGCGAGTTCGACTTCGGCCATTTAGCGCGACGCTTCCTGGATCATGGCGTCGAGTTCGGCCACGGCGTCACGAACCTTGGACCGCAGCTGTTCGTCCCGGTCGCCAATCTGCTGACTGCGGGCAAGCGCGCGCTCGATACGGTCGAGCGCCTGGCTCGCGCGGTCGAGAGAAGCTGAAACACCCCCGTCGGTCATGACCTTTGCGCCTAAGCACAAAGCGCTTCGCTCGCAAGCATTGACGGTCAACAACGCACCGCCCAAAGGGCCTCGCAACGGCGCGGCGACTCTGCTGTGGGCCGGACCCCAGCGACGGAGCTTTGACTTGCAGCCGACCCAACGCCGCCTGGCCAATGCGATCCGAGCGCTGGCGATGGACGCGGTCGAAGCCGCCAACAGCGGTCATCCCGGAATGCCGATGGGCATGGCGGACGCCTCGACTGCGCTGTTCACACGCCATTTGAAGTACGATCCGGCCGACCCGAAGTGGCCCGACCGCGATCGCTTCGTGCTGTCGGCCGGCCATGGGTCGATGCTGATCTACGCGCTTCTTCACCTTACCGGTTACGTCCGCCCGACCATGGATGACATGCGGAATTTCCGTAAGCTCCACAGCCCGTGTGCGGGCCATCCGGAGAATTTTGAGCTGCCTGGGGTCGAGACTACGACCGGGCCACTCGGGCAGGGGCTTGCGACTGCGGTCGGGATGGCGATTGCGGAGCGTCACCTCAACGCCATCTACGGTGACGATCTGGTCGACCACCGCACCTATGTCATCGCTGGCGACGGTTGCTTGATGGAAGGGATCAACCACGAGGCAGTCGGACTTGCCGGCCATTTGAAGCTCGGGCGGCTCATTGTCCTGTGGGACGACAATCGCATCACCATCGACGGCTCGACCGATTTGTCGCGCAACGAAGATGTGATCGCTCGCCACGCAGCGAGCGGATGGCATACGGTCGAATGCGACGGCCTCGACGCTGGCAAGGTCAGCCGGGCGATCGAGGAAGCCGTCGCCGACGAGCGCCCGAGCCTGATCCGGTGCAAGACGATCATCGGCTATGGTGCCCCCAACAAACAGGGGACGTCGGCGACTCACGGCGCGGCCTTGGGCAAGGACGAGGTTGAAGCCGCGCGCAAGGAACTGGGGCTCGACCCCGCTGAGTTCACCATCCCGCCCGATGTTTCGAACGCATGGCGTCTGGCAGGCCAGCGCTCCGCCACCGAGCGGGCGGCATGGAACCGCCGATTGCAAGCGAGCGAGAAAGCAGACGAATTCGTCGCGCGCATGAACGGCAAGATCGATTCCGACTGGCTCAAGCCCTATGTTGACGGTCTGCTCGCTGACCCGCCCAAGGTCGCGACTCGCAAGGCGTCGGAAATGGCGCTTGAAGCCATCAACACGGCGATTCCCGCGACGATCGGCGGGTCGGCGGATCTCACCGGGTCGAACAACACGAAGACCAAGGGCCAGCAGCCGCTGACCGCGGAGAATTACGCCGGCCGCTATATCTATTACGGCATCCGTGAGTTCGGCATGGCGGCGGCCATGAACGGCATGGCGCTGCACGGCGGCGTTGTTCCGTACGGCGGGACCTTCCTGATCTTCTCCGATTATTGCCGGCCCGCGATCCGGTTATCCGCCTTGCAGAACGCGCGGGTCATTTATGTGATGACTCACGATTCCATCGGTCTTGGCGAGGACGGGCCGACTCACCAGCCGATCGAACATCTGCAAAGCCTCAGGATGATTCCCAATCTCGACGTGTATCGACCGGCGGATGCCGTCGAGACCGCGGAATGCTGGGCAGCGGCGCTGGCGAGCGAAGGCCCCAGCGTGCTCGCGCTCACGCGCCAGAATCTGCGGCCGGTCCGAACCCAATCGTCCGAGCAAAACCTCAGTGCGCGCGGCGCTTACCGGCTCCAGAAGGCGACTGCCGGTAGGCAGGTCATCCTGATTGCGACCGGCTCCGAGGTCGAGATTGCGCTCGATGTCGCGCAGCAACTTGAAGCGAACGGGATTGGCGCCGACGTGGTTTCGATGCCGAGCACCGACTGCTTCGACCGCCAGGACGACAAATATCGGGCGGACATATTGGGTGATGGCGCCGCGCTTCGCGTGTCGATCGAAGCCGGAACGACGATCGGCTGGGAACGCTACGCCGGCCTCGACGGTCTGAGGATCGGCATCGACCGGTTCGGGGCCTCGGCGCCGGCACCGGCGCTCTACGAATATTTCGGGCTCACCGCGGACAGGATCACCTCCCGGGTGAGCGACATGCTTGAACAGAGGGGTAAGCCATGACGAAAATTGCAATCAACGGTTTCGGGCGCATCGGACGGCTGGTCGCGCGCGCCATTCTCGAACGGCCCGATTGCGGACTCGATTTGGTCGCGATCAACGATCTTGCGGATGCCAAGTCCAATGCCTGGCTGTTTTCGCGCGACAGCATCCACGGGAAATATCCGGGCGTGGTGAGCGCCGAGGGCGAGGACCTGGTGGTCGACGGAAAGCGCATCCGCGTCACCGCCGAACGCGATCCCGCCAATTTGCCGCACCGCGATCTGGGCGTTGAGCTAGTCCTGGAATGCACAGGCTTCTTCACCGACCGGGAGAGCTGCCAGAAACATCTCGACGCTGGCGCCAAGCGGGTACTCATCTCCGCGCCGGGCAAGAATGTCGATCTGACGGTGGTCTACGGCGTAAATCACGACAAGCTGGAGGCGGGCCATGTCATCGTGTCGAACGCATCGTGCACGACCAACTGCCTCGCGCCGGTGGCCAAAGTGCTGAACGACACTATCGGCATCGAGCGCGGGCTGATGACCACCATTCACGCCTACACCAACGATCAGAAGATCCTCGACCAGATCCACCCCGATCTGCGCCGCGCCCGCTCCGCCGCGATGTCGATGATCCCGACCACGACCGGCGCTGCGCGTGCCGTTGGCGAGGTTCTGCCGGAGCTCAAGGGTAAGCTCGATGGCTCGGCGATCCGCGTGCCCGTGCCGGACGGCAGCATCGTCGATCTTACTTTCACGCCCAAGCGCGATACGACCAAGGATGAGGTCAACGCGATCCTCAAGGCGGCGTCCGAAAGCGGCCCACTGAAGGGCGTGCTCGTCTATTCCGATGAGCCGTTGGTTTCGATCGACATCGTGCATACGCCGGCATCTTCCATCGTGGACAGTCTTGAGACGACTGTACTCGAAGGCAAGCTGGTGCGGGTCCTAAGCTGGTACGACAATGAATGGGGCTTCTCGAACCGCATGGTCGACACCGCCTGTGCGATGGCGAAGCTGGGTTGATCGCAAAACCCCGCTCATCCTGAGTAGGGGCTGAGCGGAGCGAAGACCCGTATCGAAGGACGTGCTTCGATACGCCATTTCGACTTCGCTCAATGGCTACTCAGCATGAGCGGTTTTGGGGAAATGACGTGAGCAGTTTCAAAACCCTCGACGACCTCCCCGAGAATCTCACGGGTAAACGCGTACTCGTCCGCGTCGACCTGAACGTGCCGATGGACGGGGCCACGGTTACCGACGACACCCGGCTGCGGGCAATGCTGCCGACCGTGCTCGACCTTAGCGACCGGGGTGCGATCGTGCTGCTGCTGTCCCATTTCGGTCGCCCGAAAGGCCAGTCGCGGCCTGACATGTCGACGGCCCAGTTGGTGATGCCGCTCGCCCGGCTGACGGGGCGCTCGGTGCGCTTCATTGAAGATTGCCAGGGACCGGAAGCCGAACGGGCGATCACGACGATGTTGCCGGGCAATGTCGGAGTGCTGGAGAACACGCGCTTCCACAATGGCGAGGAAGCCAACGATCCCGCGCTTGCGCAGGCGATGGCGGCGCTCGGCGATTATTACGTCAACGACGCCTTTTCCGCCGCGCACCGGGCGCATGCATCGACGGAGGGCATTGCGCACGTTCTGCCAAGCTTCGCCGGACGCGCCATGGAAGCCGAGTTGAAGGCGCTCGCGAAGGCGCTTGGCGATCCCGATCGGCCCGTCGCTGCTGTGGTGGGCGGGGCCAAGGTTTCATCCAAGCTGGCGGTGCTCGGACACCTTGTCGACAAGGTCGATCATTTGATCATCGGCGGCGGCATGGCCAACACCTTCCTGGCTGCGCGCGGAGTCAATGTCGGCAAGTCGTTGTGCGAGCATGAGTTGGCCGGTGAGGCCGAGAGCATCTTTGCCCGCGCCGAGGCCGCCAATTGCACTATCCATTTGCCCTATGACGTGGTGGTCGCGAAAGAATTCGCCGCCAATCCGCCAAGCGTCCGCACCTGCAATGTGCACGAGGTCGCAGAGGACGAGATGATCCTGGATGTCGGCCCGGCGGCGGTCGAGGCGCT
>JBDSZD010000116.1:0-3426 GCA_039925325.1 Sphingomicrobium sp. | reverse complement strand
CGAGGAGGCTGGCGACCGCTTCTCGCACGCGTTCGCGATAGCGGGTTGAACGTTCCGCCGGCACCGCGTCGCTCGGCTCGTGTCCGTCTGTCAGCAGCGCCTTTTCCCGAAGCACCGCAAGGGCGGTATCATCCGCATTATACGTGTTATGAAGCAGCATGCGGACGGCGCCACGCAACGCCGTTATCTCTGCTTGCAAGTCGATTATGCGGTTGGCGGTTTCCTCGTCCATGACCCTGCAATAATGCGAAAGATTGCGCGCCGCTAGCGCGTAGAGAATTATCAATCGGCGTTTCCCCCACATCCGCCCCCTTCGTGCCACCATGGCGACCATCTTCGCGGCTCACGATCCTTACGGAAATTCAATGTTTTTGGCGCAATGCCTCCGTGGAAGGATCATTGCGTGGGAAGTATTCGGGGGCTGCTGAGGACAGCGCGTGGCGAGGAGGCCGCGCACGGACCATCGACGTCCGAGCTTTCGCGCGCCGACAAGCTGATCGAGGCGTTCGAGAATAGCGGCAAGGGCTGGTTCTGGGAAAGCAACCGCGACGGGGCGCTCACCTATATCAGCGACAGTGTCGCCCGAACCCTCAACCGAGAACCCGAAGACTTGATCGACCGGCCGTTCGCCGATCTCATCATGACCGAAAACGGCAGCGGCGGACCGGCTTCGGAGCGGACCCTCGGCTTTTACCTGTCCTCCCACGTCGCGTTCAAGGATCTGATCGTCCGGGCCAAAACCAAGGACGAAACCTGGTGGTCGATCAGCGGCGCTCCGGTTCACGACGGAGTCGGACGGTTTTTCGGGTTCCGCGGGTTCGCCTCGGACCTGACCAAGATGCGTCAATCGGAAGTGGAGCTCGATCGTCTGGCGCGTCAGGACTCGCTGACCGGGCTGGCCAATCGCGAAATGCTTCGGCGTGCACTGGACGATGCGCTGGTCGGCGCCGCGCGGCGCAAGCATCTTTGCTCGGTGTTCCTGCTCGATCTCGATCGCTTCAAAGCGGTCAATGACACATTGGGGCATCCCGCCGGCGACACGTTGCTGCGGCTGGTTTCGTTGCGCTTGAGCGAAGCGATCGGAAAGCTGGGGCAGGTCGGACGGTTGGGCGGGGACGAGTTCCAGGTCGTGCTGCCGACGACTTCGGACAAGGACGAACTCGCCAAGCTTGCCGACGGGATCATTCAAAATCTGTCGCGCCCCTACACGATCAACGGGAATATGGTGTCGATCGGTACCTCAATCGGGATCGTGACCTCGGACTATGACGACCGCACTGCGGACGATTTGATGCGCGACGTCGATCTCGCTCTTTATGCCGCCAAGGCCGCGGGTAAGGGCTGCCACCGCTTTTTCGTCCCCGAAATGCATGATGCCGCGCGTCAGCGACAGTTGCTGGAATCGGACCTCCGGCTGGCGCTCGAAAAGGGCGAACTGCACGTCGCTTATCAACCCTGTGTGGACACGATCACCGAAGTCGTCACCGGATTTGAAGCTTTGATCCGCTGGACCCACCCCGAGCGCGGCGCGGTCAGCCCCGTCGACTTCATCCCGCTTGCGGAGGAACTGGGACTGATCAACGAAATCGGAGAGTGGGTGCTCAAGACCGCCTGCGCCGAAGCGGCCAAATGGCCCAAGCACATTACAATCGCCGTCAATCTGTCCCCGGTTCAGTTCAAGTCGCCGGGGCTGCCGTCCATGGTCCGGATGGCGCTGGCGGAGACCAATCTCCCGGCCAGCCGGCTCGAGCTTGAAATCACCGAAGGCGTTTTCCTCAGCAACGACGAACATGTTCATGACATGATCCATGCTTTGAAGGACATTGGAGCCAAGCTCGCCTTGGACGATTTCGGCACCGGCTATTCGTCGTTGAGTTATCTGCAGCGCGTGCCGTTCGACAAGATCAAGATCGACCGCTCGTTCGTTAGCGGCGCCTCCGATCCCACCAGTCGCAACGCGGCGCTGATCCGGGCGATGGTGAGCCTTGCAGCCGACCTCAAGATGCAGACGACCGCGGAGGGCGTGGAGACCAAGGAAGAGCTGCAGCTGGTGCGCGAGCTCGGCTGTTCGCTGGTTCAGGGCTATATCTTCGGCAAGCCGATGCCGCCGGAAGATGCGCGGGTGCTCGCCGACAATGGGTCCGCCGCGCTGCCGGATTCGCACTTGCCCGCGCGCGAGCCCCGCATTCGCATCATCCGCGCCGCGCTCCTCCATTACGAAGGGAGAGTGCTGGGCGCGCGGCTGCGCAACATCGCGTCCGGCGGGGCGCTGGTGGAATGCCGCGAGGAACTGCCCGATGGCGCCCAGATCCAGCTCGACTTCGCGGCCGGCGGGTTGATCGCGGCCGAGGTGCGGTGGGGCAAGGGCACGCAATTCGGGTGCCAGTTCAAAGAAAAGTTCAACCTGAAGCTGCTTCACGCGACAAAGGTCTAGTTTTCTTCGATAGGCACGAAGTGGAGCTATGGTCGCGCCAGTAGATTTAACAAAGAGCCCTTCATCCGCTAGCTTCTGCCGGAACTCCACTCCGACGAGCCATTTGGCATTGATCATTCACTATGGAAGCTCAGCGAGAAAGCCACTGAGACTCAGGTGAGAATGGCACAGGCAATTCCATGTCCAGCATCGCCAGTGATCAGGAGAGCGGCTCCATCTGCATCGAGCAGCACTGGTAGATCGCGCCCCGGATCATTGCTCCTCCATTTGGCTCCCTGAACCAACATCGTTGTGTAGATCCGCCCATCTGCGCTTACCTCGACAAACCCTAAATCTGACAAGTCTGCCTGCCCGTACCGGCCCGCCCCAGGATGCCACCGCGATCCCGCGGACGAGAAATCCGGCGGATCGCAACGGCCGAGGGAATGAAGCGCAACTCGATACCGCCCGGGATCGAGCCCTGCAGCGACTATTCCAATGGCAACACTGCGCGGCCAGGGGGAAGCGTGCACCGTGCCGATCCTAGCGCCACGAGCGGACAAGAGCACAGACGGACGTGATTTGGTCAAGACGTCTGCCGGCTGAACCACCGTTTGCGGTGGCACTGGAACGGAAGTAGCTGGTCGGCTCTGGTCCTGCTCTGCAGCGCACCCAGCTAAAGCGATCGCACCTACAAGCCAAGTCCGAAGCCGGTTACTCATCTTGCTCTCTTGACCGTTACCGCGCACGTTTAAACAGCTCCTCCGCCGCTGAGCGATGCTTGGTCACCGTGTCGATATGCACTTCAACGCGCTCGACCTCGCCCTTGAGCGTTTCGATGCGCGCGTGGAGTTCGTCGATCGAGAGCGGGCCGAGGTCCTGCCTAGCTACTTCCGTGAGCGGATCGCCGGGCTTGCTTGGGAACAGTTCGTCGATGTCCATGCCGCAAATCGTTGACCCGATGGATGCTGCTGTCAATAACGCGGCATGACGCGTCCCACCCCAAACACGAT
>JBDSZD010000115.1:0-15493 GCA_039925325.1 Sphingomicrobium sp. | reverse complement strand
GCGCTGGTGTGCGATTCGACCAACGTGTTTCAGGACGCGCCATCGGGGTCGGAGGCCAGCGTTCACGCCGGGCTGCTCGAACAGGCCAAGAAGGCAAAAGGCCGGGTGCTGGTTACAACCTTCGCCTCCAATGCCGCGCGATTGCAGACGCTGGGACGCGTCGCGCAGGAAAGCGGCCGCCGCGTGGTCGTTGCCGGCCGTTCGCTCGACCGGATCATCAAGGTCGCCAAGGCCACCGGCTATTTGCGTGACTTCCCCGAGCCCGTGCGGTTCGACGAGGCGATGCGCTTACCGCGCTCGGAAGTGCTGGTCATCGCGACCGGCGGGCAGGGCGAACCGCGCGCCGCACTGGGCCGGATCGCCTTCGACAGCCACGAACTGAAGCTGAGCCAGGGCGACACCATCATTTTCTCCTCACGGATCATCCCCGGGAATGAAGCCGCGATCGGCCGGATCATGAATGCCTTGTCCGAGCTTGGAGCGCTGATTGTCACCGAAAAGCAGGCGCATGTGCATGTCTCCGGGCATCCCGGACGGCCCGAACTCAAGCAGATGTACGACTGGATCCGGCCGCAGATCGTCGTTCCGGTGCACGGGGAGCCGCGCCACCTGGCCGAACATGCCCGGCTCGCAATCGCGCACGGCGTTCCGCAGGCCATCATGCAGGAGAATGGCGATGTCATTCGCCTTGCTCCCGACGGCCCCCGCAAGCTCGGCGAGGAGCGGGTCGGGCGGCTCGTGCTCGACGGAGACGTGATCCTGCCCGCCAACGGCGCGACGATCCAGGAACGGCGCAAGATGGCGCTGGGCGGTCTGATCGCGGTGACCCTGCCGATCGGCCGCGGCGGCGCGCTGGCGGGACAGCCGTCCGTGCGGCCGTTTGGTGTGCCGGTCGAGGTGGACCGGGATGATTTCGTCGCCGACGCAGCGGACGCGGCCGCGCGCGCTTATTCGCCCGGTGCCGAGGAGCAGAAGGCACTCGAAGCCGTGCGCCTCGCCGTTCGCCGGTGCGCCACTTTGTGGACCGGCAAGAAGCCGATCGTCGACGTCACGCTTGTTCGGGTCGACCAATGAAGCCGACGTCGATCTCGGCGATCTTCTTCCTGTTCTTCGCCGCAAGTGTTTTCATTCTCCTGCCCTTCGGGGTCAAGACTCACGAGGAAGTTGGAGCGGAAAAGGTGCCGGGGCAGGCGGACAGCGCGCCGCACGCGTTCGATCTGCCACGCCACCTGCTCAAAGCGGTGCTGCTCGCGATCGTCCTGTTCGCACTCTATTATGCGAACTGGTCCTACGGTTGGATCACGATCGGCGATCTCGACTTCTACAATTAGCGCTTAGCGCCTTTTATCGACCGCTTGCGCCAGCGCGGCGTACAGCTTGCCCATGTCCGAGGACATCAGCGTCACCGCCATGATGCCCGCGTCGCGCTCACCGAGGACACGTCTGAGCATCGCTTCGAAATCGTGGACGTAGCGGTTAACCGACTGATGGAACTCGCCGTCGGTCTCGTAATGGGCACGGATAGCGCGCGTTTCGCTTCCGGCGATCAGTCGGACCGCGCGGCGGGTGAACACGCCGCGATTGCCCTTGAGATAGGACTCCCACGCTTTTTCGTCGACTTCATCGGACAGGATCTTGCCCACGTCGATCGCGGCCGAATTCATGCTGTCCATCAGCAAGGCGACGCGGCGGGCAAAGCTTTCGCTGTCCTTTTCGCGCTGCTCAACGGCGGTCTCTTCAAGATGGCGTTCGAGCGCGGTGGCGCTTTGGCCAAGGCTCAGCATCTGAGTCGTCAGCCGGTCCGATGCCGCTCGCGCCGATTCCACCGCACTCGCCGCGACCGTCTCGACGTTGCGCAAACGGTCTTCGATGCTTTCCCGGATGACGCGTTCGAGCGCATCCCGCGTCGCAGCGGACAGCTTGCCGGCGCTTTCGGGAATGACGTTGGCGATCGCTTCCCGGGCGCGTTCGGCAGCGTGATTGGCAGCTTCGCGAACCTGGACGAGCGCCGATACCAATGCCGGCCCGGTTTCCCCCGACAGCCGCGCGGCTTCGTCCTGGGCTGCTGCAATCGATCCGCGCAAATCCGCCAGCCGAGCCTCGGCGGTCGACGCGCCACTTTCAAAGGTGGCAATCAGCGCTGCGAAGCGTTGCTGCTGATCGGCGATGCCGTCGCCCGTCGCGGTGAGCCGCTCGCTCGCCTCGACGGCCGCGTCACGCAGCCAGGCGATCTCGGGTCGCGCGGATTTCGCTTGTTCCAGGAGCCGTTCGGCACCCGCTTGCGCGTCTTCGATGGTGGACCTGAGGCCCTCGCCGATTTCGCTGCGCAGCTGATCGACGCCGGAGCGCAATGCCTGAGTGCGTTCGACCAAAGCCGCCAGTGCATCGTCCTGCGACCCGGACTGGCCGGACAATTGATCGAGCTCCGTCCGCGCGCGGGTTAGCGACGCAAGGAAGCGGTTAGCCCGTTCGTCGCCATTGGCTGCAAGCGCAGTAAACCGCTCGTCGATCATTGCGAGGCCGCGATCGATTTCAGCCACCATGTGCTGCGATGCACGCTCCTGTTCGGCGACCCGCGCCGATAAACCGTCGAGCGAGGCGTTCGCACCCGCGACGCCACTGCCAAGCGCCCCGACCGCGTCGATTCCAGCCCGACCGATGCCGCTGGCGGCTTCCTCGACCAGCGCGACGACGGCGGCCGATTGCGCGTCCACGCCGCTGCGAATCTGGTCGAGGGTCGTGGCGGTGCGATCGAGCAAGGTGTCGAGCGCGGTCGAGAAGCTGGCCTCCGCTTCGCCGACCCGGGCGGCCGCGGCTGCGCCGGCGCTTTCAATCTGGGTCAGATGCGCGACGAGTCGCTGCGCGGCGGCAGCGACAACTTCATCGGCTTCGTGAGTCTGCTCCGACACGCGCGCGACGGCGGCGCCGAGTTCGGTGGCGCGGTCTGCGCTTGCCGATCCGATGCCGTGCAATTCCTGTCCCAGCGCCTTCACCAAGGCTTCCGCGCGCGGCAAATCGTCGAGCATGATGGCCATGTCATTGCGTGCGGATTCGGCGGCGCGGTCGATCAGCCCCGAATGCTGCGCGAGCCGCTCCGTGCTCGAGTCGAAATCTCTGGTCACGCTGCCAAGCCGGCCCGTGGCCTCGTCGCCAAGGGTCATCAGCCGCTGCGCCATCGCGCCCAGCGCATCATGACTTTCGGAAATGCGCTGCGACAGCACGCCCAACAGTCCTTCAAGCGAGCGCGCTTCGGTCCGCATCTGGATCACCGAGCGCGTGAACTTCTCGGCCTCCTTGCGGCGTGTGCGCCCAAACATGATCCACACCAGACCGAGCAGGGCGAGCGGACCGGCCGCAACAGCAACCCATTGCGCGATCTGCGGAGAGGAAAGCGGCAGTCCGCCCAGCGTCCGGCCAGCCGACCATGCGGTGTACCCGACCCACAGTATCGCAAGGACGATCAGTCCGGTGCCAAGGACCGCGCGTCCTCCGGCCCCATGTGTCTGCGCGTGCGACGCGGGCTCCGACCAGGCGATCGGGTTGAGTTCCGTATCGAGGATGAGTTCATCCATCGCGTCGTCCGGCCGCTCTGCAGGGGGGGCGTGGGGTTCGAGCGCGGGCGCGCGATATGGGCTGGGGTTCATGACACGGCAGTTTACCATCTTTGAGCCAGCAAGAAAGCGATTAGAAGGGCCGGTGGGATTGCGGTCGGTTGGGGTCGGTTGCAAGTGGCGAGCGGGGAGAATGTAAATGGCGCTTGGCGCCCTGATCGCGGCCTATCAGGAAGACGACGAAGGCGGTTTGCGGGCGCTGCTTCCGCTCGCCGGTCAATCTTTGATCGAATATCAGGCGCGCTGCCTGGCAGCGGCCGGCATTGCGCCCATCGTTGTCCTGATCGAGCGCATCCCTCCGGCCCTGAATGAGGCGTTCGAACGGCTGCGGATCGATGGCATTCCGATCGTTTCGGTCGGCGACGGAATGGAAGCAGCTACCCGCTTCGAGGCGGGCGCGCTGATTCTGCTTCTCGGTGACGGCATTGTCCCGCCCCCGGATATGATTGCGAATCTCGTGAATGGGGGCGAGACCGCCGTGCTGACCGTTGCCGACGACACCGAACACGAACGGTATGAGCGAATCGATGCTCGATCGCGCTGGGCCGGAGTTGCAATCGTCGATGCGCATCTGCTTGCGTCGACCGCCGCGATGCTCGGTGATTGGGACCTCCAATCCACGTTGCTTCGCCGAGTTGTCCAGGAGGGCGCTATCCGAATCCCGGTCGGCGTCGAGAGCGGTGAGCCTTTGCTGGTTGATCGTGCCGAACAACTCGCCGATTTCGAGCGCGCGATGATTGCCGCGTCGCGCGGTGCCCGCCGCGATTTCTCGAGTCGCTATCTCCTTCCTCCGGTCGAGGATTTCGTGACCGGGCAGTTGATCGAGGCCCCGATCCGGCCCGCATGGCTGATCTGGGGAGCACTCACGCTGTCAGTCTTGGCTGCAGCCGCATTCTTCAAGGGTTGGCCCATAGTGGCGATGGCCTGTCTGCTGCTTTCGACGCCGCTCGATCTTATCGCGGCGCGTATCGCCACGCTGCGTCTCCGCCCATTGCCCGCCAAAATGCTGAGCCGGCGGTTACTCTGGCCAGTTGCGGGCCTTGCTTTGCTGGCGCTCGGCTGGTGGCAAAATAGCAACGGGGGCGGGTGGGGCTCGGTTGTCGCTGCCCTGGCGGCGGTCGCATTTGCGGAGGCCGCGCGCGCGGAAGCCCCAGCCAGCCCGCTGAGCGGAGAGGCCTGGTTGTTCTCGCGTCGCAACGCCATCGTCCTGGCGCTTCCGTTTTCACTGTTCGGGGCCTGGAATTTATATCTTGCGGCAATGGCGCTCTATGCCGCCGCCAGCTTCTTTCTTCTCCAGCACATCCGTCACCGGCTGGCAGGCGAGTTGACGCGAGATTAACCCGAGACGATTAACCTGCTCCAATGTTGCCAGAAGAATGGCCTGTCCGATCCGTCCCCGAGCGGGGAAGTAGCCACCCCGTCCTTGGCGGGGGCGGCGATCGCTTGTCCACTGCGCGGCGCGATTTCTTCCTGCCGCCCGGTCACCGCCTGACCGAACAGGAACGGGCGCTGATGACCGCCATGCTTCACCGGTTGATTGAGGATATGTCGGCCGAGATCCAGGCGCGATTGCCCCAGGAATGGCTGCCTGCGAATGAGGATCTTGGCGGTCTGATCGACCGGCTCTCCCAATCGGGTCTTCTTGATATTGATGCGTTAATGTCGCTGCTGCTTCGGCGTGCGGACGAGGAGCGCATCTTTGGAGCTTTCAATGCACGTCCAGCGAGCCGCGTAGCATCGATCATTCAGCCGCTGGTGAGCAGTGCAGATGCAGATATTGCCGCTGCCGCAATGGCCGTCTTGATCGCGCGAGGCCGACGCAGGAACCGGTACGGGCAGCCGACAGTCGAACTCGACGACCTTCCGCGCGACGCTGCTGCCCGCCTTGCTCACGCGGTCGCCGCGGCGTTGTGCGAGCGTAAACCCGTCCAGGTTTCGAATCATTACGCCGAGCGCGCGCTGTGCGAAGCTGCGAAAGGTCTGCTGGCGCGTCACGACCCTTCGAAGTCCTTGGACCGCTTGACCGTGGAGTTGGTGCGCTTGCTCGACGAAGGCGAACAGCTGGACGAAGGCTGGATTCGGCTTGCGATCGACAATGCGGAGATGTCGGTTCTCGGTCATGCACTCGCACGTCGCTCGAGGATCGATTCTGCCGCTGCGGCCGCCGAGCTTCTCTCGGGTGATTCTCGCCGGGTGATGATTCTGCTCCGTCTCGCCGATGTGCCGCGCGCCCTGGCCAGCCATCTTCTGGCTGTCCTCGGCGATTTGCTAGGACTTGCGACGGACCTTCATGCCCTGGCACTATTCGACAGTATTGCGGAAGATCGCATTGCTGGCGCGCGCAGCTGGCTGTCGCTCGGTCTTAACTTCAAATCTTCTCTAAAGGCTCTTGGGCATGGCCACGGCGCCGTCTGACGACCTGCCGGTAACGGGCCGCATCGACGCGGAAGGCCGGCTGGTCGCTGCTCACCCGCGACTGGAGGCGCTGCAGATCGAAGCGGGCGGAGCCATGGGCAAAGCGCTGGCATTGCCGCAGCTCGCGGCGATTGCGCGGCTTGCGGCTGACTTGAATGCGACGGTGCTCAGGCCCGCGGTCGCAGCCGCGTTTGATTGCGATCTTGAACTTTGGGTTCGCGCGACCCCGGAGGCGGGCGGAATCGCGCTTCTGATCGAAAGCTGGGTGGAACGGCCAGCTGCCCCCCCACGGCTTGGCGTCCTCCTCGGAAGTAGCGCGGCCGCGGATCCGGGCGAAGGCGAGGCGGCGAGCTGGTCGCTCGACGAAGAACTGCGGATCGTCAGTCTCTCGCCGGAGTTCGCGGCGCAACTGGACATATCGCCGGAGGAGGCCGTGAGTCAGCCGCTGACCCGCTTCCTCAGGCTCGAGGAAGACGAGAGTGGCGAGATGCCGATGCTTGCTGCTCTGGCGGCGCGCCGATCTTTTACCGGCCAACAGGCCCGGCATCGAGGCGGTGCCTCGACTTCCATCATCCTTAGGGGCGAGGTGGTGTTCACCGCGACCGGTGCGTTTGCGGGCTTCCAGGGATCGGTCCAGAGCGATGGAGTATCCGGACACAGGAAGCCCCGCGTCGGCTTTGTTGAAATTCTCGAAGAAGCGCTGCGCTCTCCACTCGATCGGATCATCGAGCAATCCGAACAAATCGTCTCGCAGTCCGATGGACAGATCCGGCCCGATTATGCCGCATACGGGACCGACATCGCGGCGGCTGCGCGACATTTGCGCTCGGTCGTGCAGGCAATGAACGCAGGACCGGGCGAAGTCATCACCGCCATCGATCTGGCGGAACTGGCCGGTGAAGCGGTGGTCATGCTTCAGCCGGCCGCCGAAGACCGGCAAATCTCGATTAACATCCAGGCAAGTCGAGGTCTTACCGCCCATGGCGACGAACGCGCCGTGATTCAGATTCTTGTCAACTTGATCGGTAACGCGATTCGTCATTCGCCCGATTGCGGCCATGTACGCCTTAGTTTCTCGCGGACGACGACAATGGCGATTGTGGCGGTTGAGGACCAGGGCCCGGGAATCGCTTCCGAAGACGAAGCGAGAATATTCGAGCGCTTCGAACGCGCCACCACGGATGAGAGCGGAACCGGCCTTGGTCTTGCGATCTCGCGACGGTTGGCCCGGTCCATGGGCGGGGACGTCTGCCTGGACACCAACGCGGCCACCGGCGCCCGCTTCAACCTGAAGCTGCCGCTCGCCTGATCAGCGCTGGTCGACCGGCAAATAATCCCGTTGCGTCGCGCCGACGTAAAGCTGGCGCGGGCGACCGATCTTCTGCTCGGGATCAGAGATCATCTCATTCCAGTGTGCGACCCACCCGACGGTGCGGGCGAGCGCGAACAATGCCGTAAACATTTCGATCGGGAACCCGATCGCGTTGAGAATCACGCCCGAATAGAAATCGACGTTTGGATAAAGCTTCTTCTCGATGAAATAATCGTCCTTGAGCGCCAGCTGCTCAAGCTCCCGCGCGGTATCAAGTACCGGGTCTGAGATGTTGAGTTCCTTGAGAACTTCCTCCGCTGTGCGCTGCATCACTTTCGCGCGCGGATCGTAGTTTTTGTAGACGCGATGGCCGAAGCCCATCAGCCGGAAGGGGTCGTTCTTGTCTTTGGCGCGGGCGATATATTCCGGGATCCGCTCGGGACGCCCGATTTCGCGCAGCATGTTGAGTGCCGCTTCATTGGCTCCGCCATGCGCGGGTCCCCACAGACAGGCGATGCCCGCGGCAATGCAGGCGAACGGATTCGCGCCCGACGACCCGGCGAGGCGCACGGTCGACGTCGAGGCGTTCTGCTCATGGTCGGCGTGAAGGATGAAAATGCGGTCGAGCGCGCGTTCCACCACTGGATTGACTAGATAGGGCTCGGCCGGAACCCCGAAGGTCATGCGCAGGAAGTTGCCGGTGTAGCTGAGGTTGTTCTGCGGATAGATGAAGGGCTGCCCGACGGTATATTTGTAGGCCATCGCGGCGATCGTCGGCATCTTCGCAAGCAAGCGGTGCGAGGCGATCATCCGCTGCAGCGGATCGGTGATGTCGGTGCTGTCGTGGTAGAATGCCGACAGCGCTCCAACCACGCCGCACATCACCGCCATCGGGTGCGCGTCGCGCCGAAATCCCCGATAGAAGGTCGACAATTGCTCGTGCAGCATGGTGTGGCGCGAGATGGTGTAGACGAACTTGTCGAGCTCTTGCTTGTCCGGCAACTCGCCATGGAGAAGCAGGTAGGACACCTCCATGAAGCTGGAATGGTCGGCCAGCTGATCGATCGGATAACCGCGATGGAGCAGGATGCCCTGCTCGCCATCGATGTAGGTGATCGCGCTCTGGCACGCAGCGGTCGAGGTGAAGCCGGGATCGTAGGTGAACATCCCGCTCGCGCCGTAAAGCTTACGGATATCGACAACCTCGGGCCCAACCGTGCCGGGCAGGACCGGATAAGTCCATTCGCCGGTGCCGGTCTTCATGGTCATCGTCTGTTCGGTCATGCGTCCGTTTCCACCATTTGATCGCCGATTCGAGCGAGACTTTCGCCCTGCCCCAGCAATGCGAGAACGTCAAAGATGCCCGGCGAGGTGGTCCGTCCGGTAAGCGCCGCCCGCAGCGGCTGAGCCAGTTTGCCAAGCTTCATTCCAGCGGCGTCCGCGACCTCGCGCACCGCCCCGTCGAGGCTGTCATGGGTCCATTCCGTGAGCTGCGCCAGGCGCTTGTGGGCCGCTGCAAGCAGCGCGCGGGCCTCGGGCGTCAGCAGCGCGGCGGCTGCCTCCTCGAGCGGCAACGGACGCTTCGCGAACAGGAATGTCGCGCCGTCGGTAAGCTGGTTGAGGTCGTGCGCCCGCCCCTTGAGCTCGGGCATCGCCCGCAGCAACAGGTCGCGGTCTGCATCCGGAATTTTCGGGAGGATCAGATCGACGAGCAATGCGTCGTCGCTTTCGCGGAGATAATGGCCGTTGAGGTGCTCCAGTTTCTTGACGTCGAACCGCGACGGCGACTTGCCGACATGATCGAGGTCGAACCAGGCAATCGCCTGCTCGCGACTGATGATCTCATCGTCGCCATGCCCCCAGCCGAGGCGCAGCAGATAGTTCACCAGCGCATCAGGCAGCACGCCGAGCTCGTCGCGATAGGCATCAACTCCAAGCGCGCCATGCCGTTTCGAAAGCTTCGCGCCGTCGGGGCCGTGGATCAGGGGCACATGGGCATAAAGCGGCTCCGGCCAGCCCATCGCCTTGATGATCGTCAGCTGGCGAAAGGCATTGTTGAGGTGGTCGTCGCCGCGAATGACGTGCGTAATACTCATGTCGAAATCATCGACCACGACCGCCAGCATGTACGTCGGCGTTCCGTCCGAACGGAGAATGACGAAGTCGTCGAGCTCGCTGTTGGAGACCGTGACTTGGCCCTGGACGAGATCGTCGATCATCGTCTCGCCGATGCGTGGGGCCTTCAGCCGGACGACGAACGGCGCGTCTGCGGGCGGAGCATCGCTGGAGTCGCGCCATTCGCTGTCGATCCGGAAGGGGCGGCGCTCCGCCTGCGCTTTCTCGCGCCGTGCCTGCAACTCTTCGGAACTAAGATAGCAGCGATAGGCCGCGCCGCGCTCGATCAACTGGTTAGCTACCTCGGCGTGACGCTGCTCGAACTGCGACTGGAAATAGGGCGGTTCGTCGCCTTCGATCCCAAGCCATTGCAAACCATCGAGAATCGCGTCGATCGCCGGTTGGGTCGAGCGTGCCTTGTCGGTATCTTCGATCCGCAGCAGATATTTGCCTCCATGGTGGCGCGCGAACAGCCAATTGAACAAGGCCGTGCGCGCGCCGCCGATATGGAGAAAACCGGTGGGTGAGGGCGCGAAGCGCGTAACCACGGGGGACTGATTGCCGCTTGCGCTCAAGCGCGCTTTCCTTTGTCTTGTGCTGCGATGCAGGTGGACCGCGCCCCTAACATAGCGATTGCGCCTCTGCCACCGGGGGTGTTGACCGGCTTGTTCGGTGCCCTTGGAGCGGCGCGGGAGCGAATTGAGGGCTGGCTCGAGAAAGAGCGCGGCCAGCTTCCGCCGTGGCTGGTGGTCGGCTTCGGCGGCGGCATCGCTTGCTGGTTTGCGTTGGACGGGCCGGTCCAATGGCTGGCCGTAATCTGCTTCGCTTTCGGCGGTGCTGTGCTCGGGTTTATGGCGCGCGGTGGCCGCCTTGAGCGCGCCGTCGGCTGGTTTGGACTCGCCGTCGCGCTCGGCTGCGCTCTGGTGTGGACGCGGTCTTCCTGGGTCGCCGCCCCGCGCCTCGTACGTCCGGCGGTTGTCAACTTCGCCGCTCGAGTCGAAAAGGTGGAGGATCTGCTTGCGCGGGATCAGACACGGCTGACTCTCGCGCCTTCCGATCCCGCGCTACCTCCGCGTGTTCGGGTGACCGTGGATAAGAAGATCGTGCCCGGCGGAATAGCGCGGGATGCGCTGATCCGGATCCGCGCCCGGCTCGCGCCGCCGCCGCCAATGATGCTTCCCGGCAGTTACGATTTCTCGCGCGACGCCTGGTTCAAGCAGATTGGCGCCGTCGGCAAAGCACTCGGACCGCCGGAGGTGATCCAGCCCGTAGCGCCCACTGGTCTCGACGCGGTGCGCGAGCGGCTCGGCAACCACATCCGTGAGCGTCTTCCCGGCTCGGAAGGCGGAATCGCCACCGCGCTCGCTACGGGCGATCAGAATGCCGTGACCGAGGCGGATGCCGAAGCCATGCGGCGCAGCGGCCTAACGCACCTGCTTTCGGTCAGTGGATTGCATATTGCTGCGGTGGTCGGCGCGGTTCTGCTGATCACGCTGCGCCTGCTTGCGCTGAGTGAGCGGCTGGCGTTGCGGCTCAATCTCATGCTGGTTGCAGCAGGCGCGGCGGCACTGGCGGGCATCGGATATACTCTGCTGACCGGAGCCCAGGTCCCGACCGTGCGCAGTTGCGTCGCGGCGGTGCTGGTGCTGGTCGGAATGGCGCTCGGTCGCGACGCGCTCAGTATTCGACTGCTGGCCGTGGGCGCACTGCTCGTCCTGCTGTTTCGACCCGAGGCACTGGCGGGCGCCAGTTTTCAGCTCAGCTTCGCCGCCGTAACCGCCATCATCGCGCTCCATTCAAGTCGCTGGGCGCGGCGCATGTTCCAGCCGCGCGACGAAAGTCTGTTCGCCAAGTTCCTGCGCGGCCTGGGCGCCCTGATCGCCACGGGCCTGGCTGTGGAAGTGGCGCTGATCCCACTGGCCCTGTTCCACTTTCACCGCGCCGGTCTCTACGGTGTGGCCGCCAATATCATCGCCATTCCGCTCACCACATTCGTGATCATGCCGCTCGAAGCGGGTGCGCTGCTGCTTGATCTGGCCGGAGTCGGCGCGCCGCTGTGGGCGCTCACAGGCTATGCGCTTTCACTGTTGCTCGCGCTTGCCCGGGCGGTGGCCGGTGCGAGCGGGGCGGTGGCGATGCTGGCCGCGATGCCGGTCTGGACCTTCGCATTGATGGTCGCGGGCGGCCTCTGGCTATGCTTGTGGACGTCGCGCGCTCGGGTGTTAGGCCTGCTCCCCATCGCCCTTGGCGCGCTCGGGGCTTCGGTCAGCGCGACGCCCGATTTGCTCGTCACCGGCGACGGCCGCCATGTGGCGCTGGTGCAGGACGGTCGCCCATATCTGCTGCGCGATCGCAGCGGCGACTATGTCCGCGACGTCATGGCGGAATCGTCGGGGTTCGACGGCGACCCGCTCGACCTTTCCGGCCAGGCCTTCAGCAATTGCTCGAAGGATGCCTGCGTCGCGTTGATTCCGGCCGGTCAGGCGAGCTGGCGGGTGCTCGCCACCCGATCTTCCACGCGAATCGACTGGACGCGGATCATCGCGGCCTGCGCCGAGGCCGACATCGTCGTGTCCGACCGCTGGCTGCCGAAGGGCTGCACCCCACGCTGGCTCAAGCTCGACCGCAAGGCGCTGGAAGCATCCGGCGGCCTCGCCATCTATCTCGACGGTCAACCCCGGATCGAATCGGTCGCACAACGCGTCGCAAGGCACCCCTGGCGTAGTGACCACGGCGGCTGATTGGGTTACGTGAGAGCGACGGGAACAGGAGAGCGCTCATGCCGCAATTTGTGATCGAACGGGACATGCCCAATGTCGGTGCATTGGATACCGCGCAATTAAAGGGTGCATCGCAGACTAGCTGCTCGGTCCTGCGCCAGCTCGGGCCCGAAATCCAATGGGTCCATAGTTACGTCACCGACGACAAGATCTATTGTATTTACCGCGCCCCAAGCGAAGATCTCATCCGCCAACACGCGGAAACGGCAGGCTTTCCGGCGAACCGCATTTCACAGGTCCGCGCGACGATCGATCCGACGACCGCGGAATAGCCTTCCTAATCGTCCGTTCGGTAGTCGATGGTCTTCCCGGCCTTTTCGAGGGCCGCTTGAACCCATCGTAGGCAGTTGAATTCAACGGCCTCCTTGCTGCGGATCGATACGCGTTTTTCTCTCCATCTGAACGCGGCGCGGGTCAACGCATCGGCAGCGCCCGGTTGCCTGTGGAAGCGGTACTCAACCCCGTCGGCCAGCAGCGTGCAATAAGGCGCTTCCACAAAACGCACCTTTCTGTTGCCATCAACCGCACATCCGGTGGCGATGAATGCGATTGAGCAAATTAGGGCCAATCTCATCATCTGCCCGACACCTGATCAGTATCGCCGGATTAGGCCCGCCAGCCGTCCCTGGATGCGCACTTGCTCCGGCCGGTAGCGCTGGGCTTCGTAGCGCCGATTTGCCGGATCGAGACGGATCATCTGTCCTTCGCGGCGGAAGGTCTTGAGCGTCGCCTCGCTCTCGTCGATCAGGGCCACGACGATTTCGCCGTCGCGCGCGGTATCGACGCGCCGAATGAGCGCGAAATCGCCGTCGAGAATGCCCTCGTCGACCATCGAATCGCCCGACACCTCCAAAGCATAATGTTCGCCTGGGCCGAGCAGTGCTGCGGGCACCGCAAAGCCTTCGGTGCCTTGCAACGCCTCGATCGGAGTGCCGGCCGCAATCCGCCCGTGCATCGGTATTTCAATCGTGTCGTTGGCCGGAGCGGGAACGGTCGGCCTGGCTGCGGCAAGGGCAGGGGCTGCAGCATGCAATTCCGGAAGCTTCAGCACCTCAAGCGCGCGCGCCCGGTTCGGAAGTCGCCGGATGAAGCTTCGTTCCTCAAGCGCGGAAATCAGCCGATGCACGCCCGACTTGGACTTAAGCTCAAGCGCTTCGCGCATCTCGTCGAAACTCGGACTGACTCCCGTGCGGCCGAGCCGATCATGGATGAACATCAGCAATTCATGCTGCTTCACGGTGAGCATCGCGGCTACTCCCTGGGTTCCAGAAGGAACGAACAAAGAACGTGTATGAAACAAAAAGGCTCCGGTCAAGAGGCTCGCTAATGGAGTACGCACTTACCTACCGCGAGCGGACGTCACGAATGAGCTTGGTTGCGGATAAGCTCATAGACCCGGTGCGAATTCTGGATGCGGAAGAACTGGGCGGCGGCGCCGAGGGATGGAACCCACCAGCTAAACCCGTTCATTCCGCCGCCCCATGGCCCGAAATTTGCCGCTTCAAAGGTCAAAGTGCCTGTACGATCGCTGTGCTCAGAAAACTCAAGGCGTGGTAGCCGTTGAATATCGAGCGAAGTAATCTTCGACTTGCGAAGTACGAGTATCCGCTGATTGGTAACGGCGTAATGGAGGTTCTTCCGGATACTGGCATCGTGGAAGAACCGGCCCATGATCAGGTAGAGACCGGCTACAAGAAACGGCAAACCCCACAGGCGGAAGAAAAAGGGTGCAGCTTCCCCGCCGTCGAAACTGCCCCAGACGCCCGCATTCCAGAAGATCGCGAAGCCGCCCCACATAAGGCTGAACGGGATGAGGAACGCGTCCCTCCCGCTGAGCGCGAGGCCCTGTTTGGGCTGGCCCATCCACAAGACACGCTCGCCGGTGAACAGGTATGGCTGGAATGACCCGGGTGGTTGAAAAGCGTTCATTAGCGGCGTGGTAACGATGGGAACCGAACAGCGCTAGGCAGGATGCCCTCCGTGCCCGCTAATGTTCGCAATGGGCGATGGGGTCGAAAGCGGGCGCTCAGCTTCTCCCGCTTTGGCGGTCGTTGTGGATAGACCACCGAAATCCGAACTTGCTCAGGAGCATGACGAGCGTGGTGATTGGAAACAACGGGAACAAGAAGCGGGTTGGAAGTGATTGCACGGCCTTCTCACCGCTTACGGACAGGACGAGGAGGACCACCGCCACCCAGACGAGCATAAGCAGCCCCGCCATACCGCTGCCCAAATAGCCGACTAACAGTAGCTTAGTCCGCAAACTAAGGAGCTTGAATTCAGTCATTTCTACCATACCGAGCAAATCCCACTTCGCCCGTGTGTTCGCAATGGGCGTAAGCCGACGTTCAGAGGTTGGGCTAGCGCGCGAAGCAGAAGCTTCTCGGAAGAGAGGGGGCGGCCCACGAGGTTGCTGACAGCTGGATCAATGAGGCAGGCCACCATTCTGCTGAGGCACTGCGTAACCCCCAGAGCTTGTCCGACTATCCCCCTATAATCCGCTTGCGGGCCGCGGCGATGGCGCCCTCGTTGCGCTTGACCCCGAGTTGCCCGCGAAGCGCCGACAGGAATTGGGCGGCATATTCCTGCGCGATTGGCTGCGCGAAATCGCGCTGCACCTGCGCGACCAGGCCAGGTTGCAACATCGCGTTGCCCGGAACGATTGTGTTGAGCTTGACCACCGCCAGCGCGCCGCTGCGGCTGTCCGCGACCATCCGGCTCTTCCCCTGGGCGAGGTTGAACAGAATGCGGATCGGCTCCGGCACGGGCTCGCGGCTCATCGTCAAATCGATGCGGCGGGCGGCGATTCCGCGCGGGGCTGGGAGCGGCGTTCCGGCCTGCGCGACGGCTTGCGCCATCGGCATGCCCTTGGCGACCTTCGCCGCGATTGCCGCGGCCACGGCGCGGGCGCGGGCCGATGCCTGCTGCTGGATCCAGTCGCCGGCGACCCGCGTCTTCACTTGAGCGAGCGGGGCGGGGGCGGCGGCGACAATCTGAGCGGGCGCGACCAGCGCATAGCCAGCGTCGCTGGGCAAAGCTTCGATGATCGGTTCGTCATTGGCCTCCAGCTCAAACCCGCTTTTGAGGATTGCGACGAGTTCGGGCGGAAGGCGGAAGGATGGAGTTTGCCGCGATGTCCCGTCCGCCAGAACGAGCGGCGTTTGCGACACGGGCAGTTTGGCGGCCGCTGCCGCTTCCTGAAAATTACCACCCTCGTCGATGACGTTCTGGACCTTCTCGAGGATCGCTTCGACCGCTTC
>JBDSZD010000114.1:0-6740 GCA_039925325.1 Sphingomicrobium sp. | reverse complement strand
GCCAGCGCCGGCCTGATCCAGGAAAAGGCCATCCGCGCTGCGGAAGCGAACGACGTGATCATCGAAGTCGCGGCGCTCGCGCAGGCCGGCGAGACCCGCATCGCGCAGCTGCCGGTTAAGCTTTCGCATCGGGAGCGCTCGCCAAAGCTGCGCGTCGCGCTGCTCGGCTGCGGAGCGGTCGGCGCGGGGGTCCTTGCGCACCTCAAGCATTGGAAACATCTGTTTGAGGTCAATCCGGTGCTCGTGCGCCACCCGATGCGCTATGCAGACGAAGGCGATTTCACCAGCGAGCCGGACCATGCTCTTGCCGGGAAAGTCGATATCGTCATCGACGTTCTGGTCGGGGCCGATTTCCCGGCAAGCTTGCTTGTCCCGGCGCTGCGTTCCGGCGCGCATGTGGTCAGCGCCAACAAGGCCGCGCTCGCCAATCATTATGACGAGTTGCAGCTTGCGGCCGAGGCCGGCGGCGCGATGCTGCACTTTTCGGCGGCGGTCGGTGGCGGAACGCCGGTGATCGAACGGCTGCGCGCGCTTAAGGGCCGGGTCGCCAGGATCGAGGGCGTCATGAACGGTACCTGCAATTTCCTGCTCGACCGGCTGCACGAAGGCTGGACCTTTGACGAGGCGCTGGCGAGGGCCCGCGAGCTTGGCTTTGCCGAGGAAGACTCCTCCGCGGACGTGGATGGCCACGACGCCGTCGCGAAGCTGTCGCTCTTGGTCCGCCAGGGCTTCGATGTTCCGATCGCTCTTGGGGACATTTCCAGGCAGTCCTTGCGGGAAATCGATCACGCCGCCCTCCTCGAAGCGAAGGCCAAGGGCCTGGTGCTGAAGCAGGTCGGACGCTGCGAACTCAAGGACGGCAAAGCGGTCGCATCGGTCGCGCTTGAATATCTGCCCGCCGATCATCCGCTGGCGGCGCCCCGCAACGAGGAGAATGCGTTCGTCGTCACGGAAAAGGATGGCACGGTGCACAGGCTGCACGCCAAGGGCGCCGGACGCTGGCCGACCGCCGCCGCCGTCTTCTCGGACGTCATGGACATCTATCGCGCGGTCGCGGCGCACGAGGCAAGTGCGCCGAGTGTCAGCCCGCTGCGGCTGATGGCTTAAGATGATGCTGGATCAAGCCATCGCGAGCGCACCGGCGAGCATCGGCAATGTTGCGGTCGGGTTCGACATCATGGGCCAGGCGTTCAACGCCGCGCACGACACAGTCGTCGCGACCCGTGAGAGCGAGCCGGGCGTGCGGCTGGGCAAGGTCACGGGGCTGGTTACGTCGCTTCCGGGCGAAGTGCACCGCAACACCGCGCTGGCCGCGGCGGGAGCGCTTCTGGACGCGGCCGGCAATCCGTTCGGAGTGCGGCTCGACATCGACAAGGGCGTTCCGATGTCGGCGGGAATGGGTGGATCGGCCGCCTCTGCGGTTGCAGCCGCCGCCGCAGTCAACGCGTTGCTGCCCAACCCATTCGAGACGGAAGAGCTACTCCCCTTCACGTTGGAGGGCGAGCGCGTCGCCTCCGATCCGCCGCACTGGGACAATGTGATGGCCAGCCTGATGGGCGGGCTGGTGCTTGCGGCGCGCGAGAGCCCGCCACGGCTGCACAAGCTGCCGGTGCCCGACGGGATCGTCACGATCATCCTGCACCCGTCGGTCGAGACCGAGACCAAAGCCGCGCGCGCGCTGCTGACCAAAGACGTGCCGCTGAAAACATTGATCGAGAATAGCCGCCGCCTCGCGACCTTCGTCGCGGGGTGCGCTTCGGGCGATCTCGACCTGATCCGCGTCGGCTTCGAGGATGTTCTTATCGAACCGCAGCGGGCGCATCTGCTCGAGCCGTTTTACGCGGTGAAGCAGGCCGCGCTCGACGCTGGCGCACTCGGCTGCACCTTCTCGGGATCCGGTCCGTCGATGTTCGCGTGGGCTGAGACGCACCGCGCCGAAGCGGTCGAGTTGGCGATGGCGGCGGCTTTTGCTGCGGCGGGCCTGGAGGCGCGGGCGTATCGCGCGGCCAGCACGGAAGGCGTGCGGGTCCAGCCCGCGAAGGAGGCCGCATGAGGTATTTGAGCACGCGCGGGCAGAGCCCCGAGGTCGAGCTTGCGGACGCCGTACGTAACGGCGCTGTCCCGGACGGCGGCCTCTATCTTCCGCGGGAAATTCCATCTGTCAGCGAGCTTGGCGACACCGACGATGCACCGGCGTTCGCCGCGCGCATGCTCCAGCCTTTCTTTACCGGCAGCAGTGTGGACGCGGAGCTTAATGATGCGTGCCGCACCGCCTTCGCGCAGCCGCTGCCGGTCGTGCCGGTGGACGACAAGCGGCCGAATCTCCTCGCACTCGAACTGTTTCACGGGCCAACCGGCGCGTTCAAGGATTTCGGCGCGCAATTCCTGTTCTCTTTGCTCGACCATATCGGCCGGAAAAGCGAACCGCTGACGGTGCTTGCGGCGACCTCCGGCGACACCGGTGCAGCGGTCGGCTGCGCGGCGGAAGGCCGCACCGGCGCGAGTGCTGTCATCCTGTTCCCCAAGGGTCGTGTCTCGCTGTACCAGCAGAAGCAGATCAGTTGCTGGGGCGCGCCGGTGCGGGCGATCGAGATCGATGGCGATTTCGACGATTGCCAGCATTTGGTCAAAGCCGCGTTTCAGGATCGCGCACTGACCAAGCGGCATAAGCTCACCTCCGCCAATTCGATCAACATCGGCCGGCTGCTGCCGCAGATGGCCTATATCGGGCTGACCGCGACCCGGGTGTTCCGAGAGACCGGCGAGAAGCCCGGATTCATCATCCCAACCGGCAATCTCGGCCACGGCTTTGCCGCGCTCTACGCCCGCGCGATGGGGCTGCCAATTGGCCCGATCAAGCTCGTCACCAACGCTAATCCGGCGCTGTCGGAATGGCACCACAGCGGCACCTACGCCCCGCGCACCTCGCTCGCCACCATCGCCAACGCCATGGACGTCGGCGCGCCGAGCAATTTCGAGCGGCTGCAGGCGCTGAGCGACAAGCTCGGCGAGATCGATGTCGACCTGGTCGACGACGATTCCATCCGCGCGCGGATCGTCGCCGATTATCTCGCCTCGGGCTATGTCTGGTGCCCGCATTCCGCGACCGCCGCGGAAGGTTTCGCGCGCTTGCCCGAAGCGCTTCAGGATGAGCGCCCGTGGATCGCCTGCGCGACCGCCCACCCGTACAAATTCGCCGAAATAGTAGAGCCGCTGGTAGGACGCGTAATCGAACCTACCCCGGCGCTCGCTGCGATCAATCATCGTTCCGCCCGCGCCATTCCCCTCAGTGCCGATCTCGAAGAGCTCGCGCGCTTTCTCGGAACCGACGAAATTCAGGAACCTGCGGCATGATCGAGCAACCTTATGACGATCGCGACGGCTTCATCTGGTTCAACGGCGCATTGACGCCGTGGCGCGATGCCAAGCTCCACGTCCTCACCCACAGCCTTCATTATGCGGGCGCGGTGTTCGAAGGCCAGCGCGCCTATGACGGGAATGTCTTCAAGCTGACCGAACATAGCGAGCGCCTGCGCCGGAGCGCGCAGCGCCTCGGGTTCGAAATTCCGTGGACGGTCGACGAGATCAACGCCGCCTGCAACGCCGTGCTCGCGGCCAACAAGCTGGGCGACGCCTATGTCCGGCCGATCGCCTGGCGCGGGTCGGAGCAATTCGGGGTCTCGGCGCAGAACAACGCAATCCACCTCGCGATTTCGGCGTGGGAATGGGGCGCATATTTCGGCGAGGAATCGCTACGGAAGGGCGCCAAGGTCGACGTGTCGGAGTGGCGGCGGCCCGCGCCCGACACCGCGCCTACGGATGCTAAGGCGTCGGGCCTGTACATGATCTGCACCATGGCCAAGAACCGTGCGGAAAGCCGCGGCTGCAGCGAAGCGATGATGCTCGACTGGCGCGGGCAGATTGCCGAGGCGACCAGCGCCAACATCTTCTTCGTCCGCGATGGGGAATTGTTCACACCGACGCCCGACTGCTTCCTCGACGGCATCACGCGGCGGACGGTGATGGATTTGGCGCGGCAGCGGGGGATCGTCGTCCACGAGCGCGCGATCTGGCCGGAGGAACTGGAAAGCTTCCAGCAATGCTTCCTCACGGGAAGCGCGGCGGAGATCACGCCGGTTGCCGAGATCGGCGCGTGGAACTTCGAAATCGGCGACCTGACGCGGCAACTGGCGCGGGATTATTCGGCGCTAGTGCGGAGTGGGTCGTCGGCGCAGATGTCGAACGCGGCCTAGGCGAGAGAACTGGCCACCCACCCTTGCAACATCCGACACAGTGCTGCAGTTAAGTCTGACTAATTGATCACGAGCCGAGGACGGACGTGGATTTGGTTTGGGGAGGCAGTCGGTTGAAACAGGTCATTGCTTTGATGTTGGCAGCGGCGGTGATGCCCGGCCCGGCTTGGGCGCAACCCGTACAAGCCGCGCGCGCGGCTCCGACGGTAATTGCGGAAGATTTCAAACCCTCGTCGTTCAACCAGCCGGGGCAGGAATATCCGCAGGTCAATTCGCAGGGCTTTGCCCGCTTCCGCATTATCGCGCCCGAGGCCAAGGCGGTAAAGGTCAGCCTCGGCCTAGGCGGGCGCGGCGGAACGACGCTTTCCAAGGGCGCGGACGGCGTCTGGACCGGCACGACCGAAGGCCCGCTCGATGAAGGATTTCATTATTACCACCTGACCGTCGACGGCGGCACGTTCAACGATCCGGGAGCGCTTAACTTCTACGGTTCGACACGCTGGGAAAGCGGGATCGAGATTCCGGCCCATGACGCGGATTTCTACGCGCTCAAGAATGTCCCGCACGGCAATGTGCAGCAGGTGATGTTCCCCTCGCCAAGCACCGGAACGCCGCGCCGCGCCTTCGTTTACACTCCGCCGGGCTACGGCCGGAAGCTGTCGCAGCGCTATCCGGTGCTGTACCTTCAGCACGGTTGGGGCGAGGACGAAACTGCCTGGGCCAATCAGGGCCATGCCAATTTAATCATGGATAATCTGATTGCCGCCGGGAAGACGCGGCCGTTCATCATCGTGATGACCTACGGCATGACCAACGGCATCCGGCCAGGCCAGCCCGGTGGTCTTGCCGCCTTCGACATCAAACCGTTCCGGACCGTGCTGGTCGATGAGCTGATTCCTTATGTCGATAGCAACTTCCGGACGCTTTCCGACCAGCGTCACCGGGCCATGGCCGGCCTGTCGATGGGTGGCTTCGAAACCAAGCTGATCGCGCCCGCGAACCTCGACAAGTTCTCTCATATTGGTTTGCTGAGCGGCGGCACCTTTTCGGTCGAAGACGTCAACAAGACGCCGGGGTTCCGCAACAAAGTGAAGCTGGTCTTCGTCAGTTTCGGCAGCCGCGAAATCGAGGGCGGAATGATGCGCGGTCCCCCGGGCGTACCCCGCGCCGACCCGCGGAAGAATGCGGACGAGCTTAAGCAATCCGGCCTTAACAGCGTCTTTTACGTCTCGCCGAAGACCGGTCACGAGTTCCTGACTTGGCGGCGAAGCCTCAAGGAAATGGCACCGCTGATGTTCCGGGACTGAAGGGAGCCTCGGGCAAGCTAGTTTGGGCTAACCACAACCCTCTGCGCGGCCGAAATCACGTCGGTCACGGAGATCGGCGTGTGGAACTTCGAAGTCGGCGACCTGACGCGGCAGCTGGCGCGCGATTTTGCGGCGCTGGTGCGGAATGGGTCGGCGGCGGAGCCGTCGGACGCGGCTTAGTTTCCCCCGGGAAGACCGGAGCCAGGGCGATGCAAATCAGCGCTAACGCGTTCCTGGACCCCCGCCTGCGCCGGGGAACGGTGAGAGTGAATGGTCAATCTCAAGCGTTGGCTGTGCCTTCGGATTCGAGCAAGGGAAAGCGTGCTCGTAGCCGTGGGTTGCAGGGTATCAGCCGAGCTTGCTCTCCTTCGTAGGTTAGGTAAGCGGCCTCGCCCCTGATCACCTCCAGCATCGCTCTGCAGTACCGCCGCAGATATTGGAGGTCTGGATCATCAGAGCCCCGAAATTCCTGCCATAACGCCGCAAAGGCGGCTTGGGCTTCAGATGTTTGCTGAGTCTCGAGAAGCAGCATTGCCCGAAGAACTCGCTCGGGCGCCCAAAGTGATTTAACCTGAGCGGCGTCTTCGAGAAGTCGTAAACCGAGTTCGTATTGACCTCTGGCTCTGGCCCGTTTTGCCTTGAAAAGCTTCCAAGCCCACTTCGCCAGATCCCAACGACTAGGTGACTCGCCCGCTCCCATTACCATCTCTTGCCATTGCCAATGTCGGCTTTCCACCCATTGCAGACATTTTAGATTGGATTAGCCGGGAGGTCTAAGCCCCGCTTGTCACCGCGCCCTGTGATGCAGACCCGACCAGCTTTGCATATTTGGCAAAAGCGCCGATCACGCCTTCTCGCGTCGGCCCCCTCACCACCTCACGTCCGCTTAGGTCAGCGTCCGTTTCCAGCTTGCGGCCGTTGACGTCGATTCGCACCCGATCGCCCGTGCGGAGTTGTCCGATCGGACCGCCGCATGCCGCCTCCGGCGCGACGTGGCCGACCATGAAGCCGTAGGTGGCGCCGGAGAAGCGGCCGTCGGTGACTAGCGCTACGTCATCGCCAAGGCCCCTCCCCTGGATGGCGGCGGTGATCGCCAGCATTTCGCGCATGCCGGGGCCGCCGACCGGGCCTTCGCCGCGGATGATTACGATGTCGCCGGCCTCGATCCCGCCATGGGTCA
>JBDSZD010000113.1:0-7498 GCA_039925325.1 Sphingomicrobium sp. | reverse complement strand
TGCGGTCTGCCGGTCCAGAAGCCATCGCGATGTTGCAGCGCCGGGGCGCACGATGGTCGCTTACTTCGCCGTGAAGTTGACGACACTTCGTGACTGCGTCGACTTCGTGACGAGCATCACCGCGACCTTCGCGCCGCTCGGAATTTTGACTCCGCGCGCATCGAGGCGATTGGCTGTCCCTGCCACGAGCGGGGAGGTGAATTTCTTCGTACCCTGAGTAACGACCAACTTGCCCGTCAGATCGCTCGCGGGCACCGGATCGTCGTCATAGCGGACGAAAACGCTGACTCCCTTCGCACCGCGCACCAGCTCGACTAGTGTCTCGCCGGACATTTCGACCTGACCGCCGTGCCGCGGTTTGGTGCTGCCATGCCCAAGCGCAGGGCTGGCGCCCACAATTGCGACGCCGAGGGCAATAGCCGTCAATTTCGTGTTCCAGAATGTACGCACAACTTTTCTCCTCAGTCCGATATTTCGATCACTCGGGCGCGTGCGGAAGCACGAACGAAAGCGTCGCAAGATATTCGATCTTCTTGTACTTCGCCGGTTGATCGCTCGGCCCGACGAAGGTCGCCCCGATCACGTTCAGACCCTGGTTCCGTACATTGAGAGTGACCGTTCCGTCGGCAGCTGCTTTGAGCGGCTCCTGGTCCGGATCGTTCACGAAATCCTGTTTTACCAGCGCCCCTGCTGCAGGCTTGCCATTGAACAGGATCTTGACCGTAAGCGGTTTGCCAAGTTGCTCGGGAATCGCGGCCGGAACCGGAATGATCTGCAGCACCTGATCCTTCAGGATCGGAACGCCACCTTTGGGCATGGGCAATTTCAGCAGGTGGACCGCAAATTTCATTGTCCGTTCACTGATGATCGCGTTCGGGACCTCATCGTAGCCCTTCTTGTGCCACTCGCCGTCGGGGGTCTTGCTCCAGACTCCATTGTCCATCCAAGCCGCGACGGCGCTCACCGGTTCATCGCTGTCGACCAACACAATCGGCCCAGCCGCCCGAAGGGTTGCTACAACCGGATTCCATTGGGCATCGTAACCCGAAACGCCCTTGATCAGCGGCAAGCGCTTCACCATGTCGAGGTCGTCGGAGCCCACGCCGTAGATCAGCCCGAGCTGGTTTGCCCGTTGCGCGAACCAGATACCATGCGCGTTGACGACAGAAGCGCTGACCAGCAAGGCGGCTGCACTGGCGGCCGCACCGAATTTACCAAGGACGTTCTTCATTTCGCTGATCTCCCTGCAGGTGGCGACCAGGCAGACTATGCCCGATGTACGGCGGGACGTGCCAAAATTAGCCCCGCTCCAAACAATTCCTGCCGAAGACCATGTGTTGACGGCATTTTGCGAGTGACGGCGGCCGCGAGGGCGCGCGCCACCACTAGGCCGGAGGCTGTTACCCGGCCGGCCGGTAGGTCGAGTAGATTTTCTTCACGTAGGTCCGGCTTTCCCAGGAGCAGCCACCACCTTGAACAAACAGCACGACGTCACCGGGGCCAAAGTATCCGGAGCGGCCTTCCTCATCGACGAAGGTCACCTGTCCTTCCAACAGCTTCATCAGCTCAAAGTGGCGAAAGATCATGAGCCGGCGGTGATACGGGGTGGAGTCCCACGTGCCGCATACGAACTCCCCGCTCGCAGAGCGGTAATCCGAGTGGTTGCGGCAGGACGGAGTCGGACCGATCAGGAGGTCCGCGAGTGGCGGGTTCGACGGCGAAAGCTGCGCACCAACATCGATGAGGACGGGCTTATCGGCACCAGCGCCGCCGCCCGCTTCGCAGCGCATGATCAGCAGCTCTGTCGTGCCATCGGTTGCCCAGTCCAGCGGCCGGTCACGCACAACTACGCCGGCCTCTCCGGTCCCGAGTAAAAGTTCGTGCGCCGCTTGCCGGACCCGGATCGTGCCGTTGAGCACCAGCACAAACTCATCTCCGGTCAGGACAGCCTGACCCGACTGGCCGGCAGCCAAGGAGACAGACTCGATGCTCACCGATCCGTCCGGCAGAGGCAAGCGTCGACGGCTTGCGAAATAAGAGTCGCCCCCCGAATGGCCAGCGTCGGGCCATGCGCTCCGAGTGCCGAGAACGTCCACAAAGCTTTGCACTTTCTCGCCAGATAGCGATTCGTCGAGAGCTGTGGTCATGTCCACCGAAGTCCTTTCGTGGTCTGCTTGCCAATTGGTGATGGCTCCGAGCCTAAGCGCGCGCGCCAGTTCGGTGAACAGGCTCCCGAGAAGCCCCGCAACGTCGATCTACCGAAAATCTGGCGAGTTCCGGCAGGGTCTGCCGACGTCCCGATGGATTAGACCGTTTCCACCCGCTGCTTGAGCGGCGTCAGAGGCGCCGAGCTCTGCGACGGGGCACAGGTTCTTTACAGCTTCTCGCCAAATAGCTGATCGAGCGGAACTTCGTGCTTCACGAACGGAACGCGCAGCACGATGTAGCTGGAGAATTTCTCGATGCCCAGGTCCGCCTCGAGGAGCGACTCCATGACGGTCTGAAAATGGGAGACGCTACGGGCGACGATCCTCAGCAGGAAATCATATCCGCCGCTCACGTTGTAACATTCCATGATCTCGGGAAACATCTTCGCGGCCTCCTCGAAGCGCCGCAGATCTTTCCGTCGATGGTTGCTGATCGTGACCTCGGTGAACACGATCAGAAAGTCACCCAGCTTGGTCATTGCCAAATGAACGCCGAACCCCTCGATGACGCCGATGCTCTGCAGGCGTTTGACCCGGGTGAGGCAGGGGCTGGCGCTTAGTCCCACCCTATCCGCCAGCTCGACGTTGGAACAACGCCCCATCCGCTGAAGATGCGCCAGGATCTTGAAGTCCATCCGATCCAGTTTAAGCTCCGAGCGCATACGCTCCTTTGCCTTATTCAGCCAGTTGCGCCAGCCGACACCGCTTCGGCAATGGCCTCGTCAATGCCTTGAACCACCATATCCACCTGCTCGCTCGTCAGGACCAGCGGCGGACGGATCTTGAGCACATTATGCCCCTTCGCGCACGCACTGAGAAGGATACCTTTGTCGCGCAGGAGGTTGACGACGCGGCTCGTCATCTCACGGTCGGCTTCCCGTGTCGCGCGATCCGAGACGATCTCGACGCCGACGAACATGCCGATGCCCCTGACGTCCCCGATCGCCTGATGCCGCGCGGCCAGTGCCGCGATCCCGTCGCGCAATGCGTTTCCGGTCTTCGCGGCATGTGCGATCAGATGTTCCTGTTCGATCGTGTCGAGCACAGCGACCGCAGCCGCGCAGGAGACGGTGTTGCCGGCGAACGTGTTGAAGTAGCGCGAGTCCCGGCCGAAGCGCGCAACCGCATCCTGCGTGACGAGCAGGCCGGCGATCGGCTGGCCGTTGCCCATCGGCTTGCCCATCGTAACGATGTCGGGAACGACATCGTGGCGTTGATAGCCCCACATGTGCTGCCCGGTCCGCCCGAAGCCTGGCTGCACCTCGTCAGCGACGAACAGCCCGCCTGCCTGCTTGATCGCTGCCACGGCGCCCGAGAGGAAACCGACTGGGTCGGGGAGCACGCCATCGCTGGTGAACAGCGAATCGACTATAAGCATGGCCGGCTTCATGCCGTGGCGCGTGAGATCGGCGATCGCCGCCTCGACGTCGCGGGTAAATCGATCCGCCAGGTCGACGCCCTCGGCGTGATAGGCTCGCGGTGCCGGCACCAGCCGAACGTGCGCTCCAAGGTCCACACTCATGCCAAGCGACGGCGAGAATTGCGACACGGCGTCGGTAAAGCCGTGATAGGCGGTCTCGGTGACGATTATGCCGGTTCCACCGGTCCTCACCTTGGCAATGCGATAGGCAAGATCGTTTGCCTCGCTTCCCGTGCAGGTCAGCATCAGATGCGCCAGCTCGGTGCCTGCTACGGTCGCGAGCAATCGTTCCGCCAGCTCCAGAATCGTCTCGTGGAGATATCGTGTGTTCGTCGCTAGTGTCGCGGCCTGCCGGCAGATCGCCTCAACCACCCTTGGGTGGCAGTGGCCGAGCGAAGTGACATTGTTGTAGATGTCGAGAAAGCGGCGGCCATCACTGTCGATCAACCATGCGCCTTCACCCCGCACGATGTGGAGGGGCCGCTCGTACATCAGCCGATAGGCCGGACCGAGCAGGCGATCCCGCCGGCTGATCGTCGCCGCCGTGACGGGACCGACATCGGCCCGCCCGGGAATATAAGCATTCACCATGTTGAGATCGATCGTGCTCGTCATCTGTATTCTCCACTCCGCACGTTGGCCAGCAGCCGGTCGCGTGCGTTTTCTCGGGATAGGTCGGCCATCAGGTGCAGCGCGTCCCAGGAAGCCGGGTTGTGGCGCATGATGTAGGCGTGGTTCTTTGGGTAACGCCGGGACCGCCATTCGGAGATCAGGACGGTGATCAGGTGACGCGTCGTCACCAGGTCGGCCACAATCTCCTGCTCCTCGGCACAAAGCGGCAAGATCGCGTGATAGGCCCCGACGAACTCGGCGGCCGCTGCGAGCGGATCGGCCGCTTCCGCCATTTGAAAGGCTGCTCCGGTCGCGACTTCACCCACCAGCGGCGCATGGATCATGTCGCCGAAATCGATAATGCCGGTGACGAGTTCGGGATCGTCGGCGGCGACCAGCACGTTGTAGAGATGAAAGTCGTTGTGGATCACCTGTGCACGCACGCGGGCAAGGCGCGGCAACAGCGTGCCGACGAATCGATCCATGAAGTGTCTTACGATCCTGCGCTGAGCGTCGCCGACAATTTCGTCGACCAGATGCGCCACCCGATCTGCACGCGAGACGTTCCAAAGCAGATCGTGCGATGCTGCCGGATGGACGAAGTCGCGCAGCGCCAGATCGAGTTCGGCCAATGCCGCGCCGAGCTGGACTCGCTGCGCCCTGCTTCTGACCGTACCTTTGGCCTGAACGCCCTCCAGATACGTAAGGAGGCGCACGGCGCAGCGTCGGCCATCCGGCAGGACGATGTGGTCACCATTCGTGCCAGAAAGGGTGCGCAGGACGCGCGGCACAGGACGCGCGGGGTCCACGTCGGCGATATGGTCGAGACAGGCGGTCTGAAGATCGACCACCTCGTCCGCGTCGGACGGGTTGCTGATCTTGAGTAGATACGCACGCCCGTCCGCAGCGACGAGCCTGAAATTCTGGTCGCGCTCGCTGATCAGCAACTCTGCCCTGACATGAATGCCATACAAGCGCTCAGCAAGTTGCTCTGCGTCCGCAAGCAACATGTCCGGTACGCTGGAAGAAAGTTGCCCGCCATTCGCAGGCGCGTCGCTGCTAAGATTGGTGGACATGATTCATCCCGAGTACCGAAGCAAGCAGGCCGAGTTCATAGACCCAGCAGAACGGGCAGTTGACGAACGTCGGTCAAGCGGCTCACGCCGTATTCGGTCGATGTGGGCTCATGCCCCCGGTCGATGAAAGCCTTGGCCATGAAGCCGAGATCGTCCGCGGTCATGAGATCGTAGCGGAAGCTAGAAGAGCAATGCATCATCCTGTCAGGCGAGCAGCCGAGCCGATCGAACATATATTCGAAAGCCTGCATGCGCGGCTTATAGGCTTGCGCTTCTTCGGCGGTGTACACCGCATGGAACGGCGCCTTGAGATGCGCGGCGCTCGACGGGATAAGATCTACCATCGAATTCGAGAGTATCACCAGCGGGTAGTGCGGAGCGATCGCCTCGAGCACCTCGACCACGTTGGGGTGAGGCTGCCACGTCGGCACCGCATCGTAGAGAGACTGCGCGTCGGTCACGCGATATTCGACGCGATGCGCCTCGCAGGTCCGCCTGATGGAGTTCGCCACCACATCGAAAAAGGGCTTCCAGGCACCCAGCACTTCGTCAAGGCGGTAGGCCCTGAAGCTGTCGAGGAACGGCTTCATCTTCTGCATATCGACGCGATCGGAAAACAGTCTCTCCGCCGTCGGACCCATCTCGAAGTTGATGAGCGTTCCGTAGCAATCGAAGCTGATAAAGTCTGGTCGGAAGGTCATTATGTCGTCTCGCTGTGGCGCCATATCGTGCGGATTTTGGCGCCTCCCCGGTGTGTAGAAATGCCGTAGTCGCGCCTGAGCAGGGTAGATTCGGCAAATGACGGCCGCTTCAACAGCAGAAGTTGAGCGACCGCACCCTGCACCGCGCTTTCCCCAAATGGATAGGCCGTGGCACGGGCGCACGATGTTGCCGCCGCAATATGTCTAGGGGGCGCGAAAAGTTTCCCGCAAAACGGCACCTGCAACCGCTCCGGATGGAACAAGGCCGAAATAGCCCCCCACCTCGGGAGCCGCAGCTGATTCCCTGTCAGAACTCAGCGACGTCGAGGGCCATGCCGCGGTCGAAGCGAGCGAGACGGTACGGACGGGCATCGACGATCGGCACCTCTCCGGTTGCGATGTCGGCAACCAAATGGCCCGCACCTGGGCCGATCCCGAAGCCATGGCCGCTGAACCCCGCCGCAAGGACGAATCCTGGAATCGAAGGAACCTCGCTAATCACCGGCACGCCGTCCGGTGTGCTGTCGACATAGCCGGCCCAGGAACCGACCAGAGGCGCCGAACCCAGCGCCGGGATGAGCGCGGCGGCACGACTCTGCAGCAGTCGCACGACCGTCCTGTCGACCTTGGGATCGAGGATGCGCATGCCTTCCATCGGCGTGGGCCGGTCGAGACGCCATCGCGAAACATTTTCATGGCCCGACCGGATTCCCTCAAGATCGCCCGGCGACAGATTTCGCCAGCGGCGGAGGAACATCGGGATGAACTCGCGGGAAAATCGAAGAAACTGCATGGTCGGATCGACCCGGGCCCGGCCGCTGATCGCCAGCGTATGGCAGCCTTCGCCGCGGCGGGTCATCGAGAAGGATTTGCTGTAGAAAGCGTCGGGCAGGCTGACTCCTCCGGTCGCGACTGCGATGATCGATTGACGCACCGCGGCCTGGGGAAAGCGAACACCCAATTGATGACAGAAGCTCGATGCCCATGCGCCGCCCGTCATGATTGCCAGCGGCGTGCGGATCGTGCCCTTTTCGGTGACGACCCCGGTGACCGCGCCGCCAGCGGTCTCCACCCCCCGCGCGGCGCAGGCTTGATGAACGGTACCGCCAAGCTTCATCAGCGCCTTTGCAACCGCCGGCGCCGCCAGGCCGGGATTGGCGATGCCGTCACTAGGCGAGAACACGCCGCCGCGCCAACGCCGCCCCGTGAAACCGGCGCGCTCGCTCGCCTCGTCACTGGTCAGCACATGCGTCGTGACGCCTGCAGTCCTAGCGAAATCGCGCCAGCTTGCCCAAGTCGCGAGCTCCTCTTCGTTATCGCTCACATAGAACAGCCCGCAGCGCTCAAATCCGGTGTGCTCGCCGGTTTCGGCCGAGAACCGGTCCCACAGGTCGAGGCTCCTGGTCGCCATCGGCAATTCGCGCGCGTCGCGGTTCTGCTGCCGGCACCAGCCCCAGTTCCGGCTCGACTGCTCGCCCCCGA
>JBDSZD010000112.1:0-4745 GCA_039925325.1 Sphingomicrobium sp. | reverse complement strand
AGGTCGAACTCAACTCCGCGACTCTTCGCCTGGCCCAGAGCCAGCGAAAAACCGGCATTGTTCGGATCGGCCGTAAGGACATTGTTCTTCTTGATATCGAACACGGCAATCGTGCCGTCGAGGCCGCTGAATGGCGAGAACTTCGCCCCGACCTCATAGGAGCGGGTTGTCTCGGGCTCGAACAATTCACTTGCGACGTTTGTACCTGAGTTCGGTCGGAATCCCCTGCCATAGGCACCGTACAGCGAGAGCGCGTCGCTGAACTTATACGATAGTCCAGCCTGTGGGCTGAATTTCGTGAACTTCGTTTTCGGAGTCCGCCCGACCGCAACATTGAAATCACCCGGGCGGAAGACCGCTTCCGGCCGGAACTCGTCGTAGCGGCCACCCAGACGAAGCTTGAGCGAGTCCGTAATGTCGATCTGGTCCTGGACGTAAATACCCCAGCCGCGTTGCTTTTCCAGCATGTTGCGGAAGTTGCCGGGCGTCGGCAGCTTTACTCCGTAGGTTGGATCATAAATGTTGATGGTGTTTCCAAACGCTCCAGCTTCCTGGAGGGCAGCGGAAGGCGGTCGGAAGCGCATCTGGATCTGGTCGATGTCAAGCTTGTCGTAATCGGCTCCGACCAGGACGTGGTGGCGCAACGGGCCGGTCGCAAGCTCTCCGCTTATCTCCCCGCGGACCACGATGTTCTTCGTGTTGTAGTCACGGTGGCGGCGCTGGCGAGAAAGGCGGCCAAGATCCGGCCGGCGATAGAGCAGCTGACGACCGGGGGTGATTTCGGGATCGCTCGACCAGCCCTCGAACGAGGTGTCGCGCTTTCCGAAACCAAACAGGATGTTCCAGTCCTTGTTGAACTTGTGCTGGTACTGAACCTGATGCCCGAACGCCTCGATCTCGTTACGACCGTCCGCATACTCGCCGAAGAAGCGCTCCCGCGGGACCTCGCCCAATTTGACAGGACCGGTCGCGCCGGGGGCCTGTGGAACTGCAATGACCCCGCGATCGAAGGGGGTCTTCATGTGGATATATTCAAGCTCGTAGGAGAGCGTGTCGGAATCCGTGATTTTGGCAAGTATCGACGGGGTGATGGTGTAGCGATCAGTGTCGAGGATATCGCGGAAATTGTCGCTGTGATTATAGGCGCCATTGACGCGTACGGCGATCGCGCTGGTGAGCGGAGTGGTATAGTCTCCCTCGATACGCCGCGTGCCGAAACTGCCGGCGGACAAGGTGAAGCTGCCCTCCGGTCGGAATTCCGGCTTCTTCGTGATTACGTTGACCGTGCCGCCGGGCTCGCCGCGTCCGAACAGGGCTGAATTGGGGCCCTTGAGCACTTCGATGCGTTCGATGTTGGACGCATCGCGCGGACCGCCGAAGCCGCGGCCGGCATTGAATCCGTTGACCAGAACGCCGCTCGGCAGATTCTCGTCGCCGGCGAAGCCGCGGACTGCGAACGCGTCCCAGATGCCGCCAAAATTGTTCTGTCGCGTCACTCCGCTGGCAAGATCCAATGCTGAGTCCAGCTGCGTTACGCCTGCTGTCTCAAGCAGCTTCTCGGACATTACGGAGATATTTTGTGGCAGCTCCCTGAGCGGAACGTCACCGCGATATTGTTGGCGAATTCCGGTTACGACAACCTCGTCGGATGTCTTGGTTTCGGCTTTGGGCGCCTCTGCGGGCTTGTCCTGCTCCACTGCAACGGGCTGCACTGTGGCGTCTTGAGCATAAGCTGCCGGCGCAAGCGCCAGGGCGGCGACTCCGGCCAGCATTTCCCGGCCATATATACGCGACATTCTCATAACCCTTCCCCCATCTCAGAGCGGGCCACACGCGCAACCCGCAATTGCCAAAACGCTAAGGACGGCCTTTCAAGGTCGTCTTCTCACGTCGACAAATAGCCTATGCCTCCTGTCGAGCATGTAAGATCAAAGGCCGAACGAATCCCGGCCTGATCTCCCGAGTCTCACAGATTTGAAGCAGATTCTGCTGGCCCTTCCGTTCGGCAGGAATTCGGATGTGACCGAGGGCCATTTACTGTCGCGTCGCACCCTTGGTCAGGGCTGGGAAAAGCGGTTGGATTCCAGGCTACAGATACTTGAGCCACCAAATGTCACGCCGCCTTTGTTTCAGGTCGGCGAACCATTTTGTGGGAAAGTATAACGGGACGATGAGCAACACCCACCACAGCCAAACCCAGCCGATGCTGTCTACGCCGAATACGGCCCCCTTGGTGGGCCCGTAAATGCTGAACGCGGTCCAGTAGAGCGCCTTCAAGGTGTAGAGGTGCAGTAGGTAGAAAAACATCGGAGCTCCGCCGAGCACCGACAGCGGCGGGATGAGCTTGCTCGACTGGTGCTTTTCGAAAAGCGCGAGCATCAGCGCGCCGAAGCCGACGGTCGGCAGCAGAAACAGTAGCGATGGCGGATATTTCGTTGTCGCGAGGAAGCTCATCACCGTACGCAGCCCGTTGCCGGGAACGACGAACCAGGGCTTATCGCCGTAGAAGTTGAGCCCGCGCAGGATCAGGAATGCGCCGAGCATGCCCGCCCCCAGCAGAAACAGGCGCCGGATCCGCGCTTCGGAATCGGTTCCCTTGGCAAACCACGGGCCCGCCCAATAACCGAGCAGGATAACCCCAATCCATGCCAGGACCGGATAACTGGTCTTGACCGTGTAGCCATTGGCGAGCGCGATCGCCTCGCGCTGGTGAATCATCGCCCACGGTACGAACCAGGGAGAGTCCGGCGTCAGCACGATCGGATCGAGCAAATTGTGCCCGCAGACAATCAGAAGGCCGACTGCGAGCTGCCATGCGCGGGGCAAATGAAGCAGCGCCGCGAGCGCGATCATGCTGACGCCGATGGCCCAGATCACCTGCAGCCACACAGTCGGTGGAAGGAATCCCACGGTCGACCAGGCGCTGCCGACCAAAGTCACCTCCAGCACCATAAGGAATAGGCCGCGCTTGAGGAGAAATAGCGCAGTCTCTTCCTTGCTGTGGGACTGGCCGTAAAGCCATGCCGACAGCCCGGTCAGCACCACGAACACCGGCGCACAAAAGGTCGAAAGCAGCCGCGTGAAGAACAGGGCGGGATCGACCATCGTTGCATCGACCGGGTCGGTCAGTTGAGCGTGCAGAAACCAGGTTTCCCGAATATGGTCGACGAGCATGAAGGCCATCACAAGCCCGCGCAACGCGTCGATCGACATCAGCCTGGTGCGGGCTTTGACAGCGTCGGCGGGCGACAGCGGCCAGGATACCGGAGTTGCCGATGCGGGCGCTGCGTTCACCGTCGTCATATCCACCTCCTTGCCGGGCTTGCTCCGTCAGTTTCACCCGTGCGTCGGGCGAAATAGATCCTGGTAGAAACCAGTGGTCTTCACGGTGACCGTCACGGGCTTTTCGCCCCGATTGCGCCAGTACCAGCCATGGGTGCCGGCGAACGGTGCAGTGAAGCTTCCCTGGCCTTCCGTGAGTCCGGACTCTTCCCAATAGCTGCTGAATTCGCCGGAGTTCGGCCGCTCGCCATGCATGTCCAGCTTGACGGGACCGCCCTTCACGTCCCAGCGGAACACGAAATGATCGCCGGCTTTCATGTGCGCTTTGATTTCGGCGCCTTCGTCAGGCGCCAATCTCAAGGTCATTTCGTCGGTGCGCATCGGCCCAGTCTTGAGAATCGCAACCTTGTCGGGAACCTCGCTGGCGCTAACTGCCGGAACTGCTGCCATGTCCGGAGCGGGCGATGAAGTTTCGCCCCCACTTGCACTCATGCGAGTCAGGCCAAGTGCCGAACCCACTCCGGTCGGGTCGATCCCGGCTTCAGCAGGAAGGACGAACAAGCCGAGCACTGCCGCCGCGGCGATGGCCGCACCCGCACTCGCCTTGATCAGAGTTTCGGGTGAAGTTTGCGGTACTTCCATTTCAGGTTCCCCGCTGAAAATAGCCCGTGAGCTGGTAGCCGACGAGCACGAAGCCAGCGCCCATCAAAGCTGCGTTGGCGACGACAGCGCTGCGCCGAAAATTGTTGGTCAGACGCCACAGGTTCATGAGGATCAGGATGATCGCCAGCGCCATGAATTGCCCGAGCTCGATCCCGACATTGAAGCTGATCAGGTTCGGCACCATCCCCTCTCGAGAGAGGGTCAGTTCCTGCAACTTTGTGGCAAGCCCGAAACCGTGGAAGAAACCGAAAATCAGGACGGCTGCCTTCTGGTTCGGCACGAAGCCCAGAACGTGTTGGAAGCCACCCAAATTATCGAAGGCCTTGTAGACCACCGACAAGCCGATGATAGCATCGATGATAAACGGGTTCGCCTTGATGTCGGTCAGCACGCCAAACAGAAGCGTCGTACTATGGCCGACCGCGAACAGCGTGACGTAAATTCCGACGTCCTTCATCCTGTGAAGGAAGAAGATCACGCCAACCAGGAACAGTAGGTGATCGTAGCCGGTCACCATATGCTTGGCGCCGAGGTACATATAGGCAATCAGGTTCTGCCCCTCATTGGCCTGGATGAAGATCTTGTCGCCTTCCTCCACGCCATGCGCGAGGACCGCTGAGCCATCGCCCAGAGTAAGAACGGCGACAATTAGGGCCAGGGGAAGCCAGCGCACTGCGGTCTGCCGGTCCAGAAGCCATCGCGATGTTGCAGCGCCGGGGCGCACGATGGTCGCTTACTTCGCCGTGAAGTTGACGACACTTCGTGACTGCGTCGACTTCGTGACGAGCATCACCGCGACC
>JBDSZD010000111.1:0-10675 GCA_039925325.1 Sphingomicrobium sp. | reverse complement strand
TCGCTGGCCGGCTGGGCGCTCGGTCAGGCCGGCCTGAAGACCAAAACCCGCAAGGGGCTGGCCGCGTTGATCCTCGCCGCGAACATGCCCGATACCGACGTCTTTTTGGGCCGGGTGCCGTGGGAGCCGCTCGCGATGCACCGCGGGTTTACGCACGGGTTGGCCGGCATATCGTTGATGCCACCGCTGCTGGCCGGGCTCTTATGGTTGCTCGATCGGTGGCAAGTGAGCCGAGGGGCGACAATCAAGAGCAGGCTCGAAATGCGTTGGGGCTGGCTTGTCGCGCTTTGCTACTTCGGCGCGATCACCCATCCGCTGCTCGACTTACTGACCACATATTCGGTCCAACTCCTCTCGCCATTTTCGAGCGCCTGGTATCATGCCGACGGCCTGTTCATCATCGACCTGTGGCTGTGCCTGCTGCTTGGGACAGCGATCTTCTGGTCGGTGCGTATCGAGAAAAAGGGCGGGCAGTGGCGTCGTCCCGCACAGGCCGCCATCGGCATCGCATGCGCCTATATCGGCCTTAACCTGCTGATCACCGACCGTGCCGTTGCCGCCGTGCGTGGCTGGGCAGGTGAGCGGCAGGCTGAAGCGATCTTTGCATCGCCGCAGCCGATCTACTTCTGGCGCCGCCAGCTCGTCTGGCGCGAACAGGATTGTTATCGCCGCAGCGCCTTCGACCCGCTCGGCAAGGGTTTTGCAACGGTGAGCGCGTGCCAACCCACCAACCTTGACGATCGCCGGGTCCTCGCAGCGATCCGCCGCGCTCCGGCGCTCCGCGCGTTTCTGCGCTGGTCGGTGCTTCCGGTTGCGGAGGTGGAGGCGGGACGCTGCTCAACGACCGTTTCAATCGGCGACGCCCGCTATGGCGAGTCGGGAGCACGCTCGCGCCTCCGGCGTCAGTCGGTGGTGCCGACCGGCGCGGCTGGGTGCTAAGGTGCGGGCAGTGGAACCCAGGGGCGAACATTTGGTGCGGGCGGACCGTGCATTCGCGACCGGCGGCGGGCTGTTTGCGCGCCTGACCGCGCCCGCCTTTTCGCGAGTGCTCGACCAGTTTCATCAGCGCCTCGCGAGCGGCGGAATTGAGGGAATTCTGCCCGACGGAAGCCCGCGGCGGATCGGTTTCCATGCTCCGGGTCCGACCGCGGTCGTTCGGCTGAATAGCTGGATGGCCCTGGTGCGCGTCACAACCTCCGGCTCCGTCGGCTTATACAAGGCCTGGGCATTGGGCGAATGGTCGAGTCCCGATCCGGTAGCCCTATTCCATCTGTTTAGCGCCAACACTTTGGCCTTGGGCGGGACCGCGCGGGCCAAGGGGCCGTTCCGCTGGATGAACGCGCTGGCCCACCGACTGCGGGACAATGCCCCCGAACGCGCGCGTCGAAACATTGCCGCGCATTACGATCTGGGCAACGATTTCTATGCCGCCTGGCTTGACCCGACGATGACCTATTCCTCGGCGCTGTTCACGCAAAGGGTTCTTTCAAGCGATCGCGCAACCGCCGGGCAGACGCCCTTCGACTTCGCTCAGGACGAACGGGGCGGAGAGTCGCTCGAACATGCGCAACTCGGAAAAATCCACGCTCTGCTGGACCGGCTCAACCTGAAACCGGGCGACCGGCTCCTCGAAATCGGTTGCGGCTGGGGAACGCTCGCGATCGAGGCGGCGAAGCGCGGTGTGCAGGTGGTCGGCCTCACACTCTCGACGGAGCAGAAGGCTTGGGCGGACCGGAAGATCGCGGACGCCGGCTTCTCCAACCGGATCGAAATCCGGCTGCAGGATTATCGTGAAACCGACGAGAAGTTCGAAGCCGTCGCATCGGTCGAGATGGTCGAGGCGGTTGGGCAGCGCTGGTGGGGTGCCTATCTCGACTGCGTTGCCCGCAACCTCAAGCCGGGTGGCCGCGCGGCGCTCCAGTTCATCTACATCCGCCCGGAGCTTTTCGACCGCTACGCGGCGTCGGCCGACTTCATCCAGACCTATATTTTCCCCGGCGGAATGCTGCTCAGCGAGCCGTTGTTTGCAAATATGGCCAAGGAGCGGGGATTGAGCTTGCTCGACCGCAACGGGTTCGCAGGCGATTATGCCGAGACCCTCAAGCGATGGCGCGCAAATTACGAACATGCGCTGAAGGGCGGTCAACTCGCCGGCTTCAGCAAGGAGTTTCACAATCTGTGGCGCTATTATCTGATGTATTGCGAGGGCGGTTTCCGCGGCGGCGCGATCGGCGTCGCCCAAGTCACGATCGTGAAGAGCTAATCCTCAATCTGGACGCGCTCGCCGCTGCCCGCAGCACCGGACAGCAAACGCTCGAGAATCGCCTGTGCCACCGTCTCCGGCGGCTTGAGCGTATCCGGCTCCTCCCCGGGGAAGGCGAGCTGGCGCATGCGGGTGCGGGTCGCGCCCGGATCGACGATGTGCACACGAATACGGCCGCTATGCGCGGTCTCGTCGGCATAAGCGCCGAGCAAGATTTCCAGTGCTGCCTTGGACGAGCCGTAGGCGCCCCAGAAAGCGCGGGGCTCGCTTCCGACGGAAGACGTGAGCGCTACCACCTCTGCCTTGTCCGCCTTGCGCAGCAGCGGGTCAAAGCGCGCGATCAGCACCTGATTGGCGATCAAATTGATGCCGAGGATGCGGCCATATTCCTTGCCGTCGATATGTTCGACCGGGGTCAGCGATCCGAGCATCGCGGCATTGAGAATGAGGATGTCGAGCTTGCCCCAACGTTCCGCAACCGCTGCCGCAAGCTTGGCGACGGACTCGCTATCGACCAGATCGAGCGGCGCAATGGTGGCGCTTCCACCGCTGGCATGAATATTGTCCTCGACGGTTTCCAGCGCCGCAGTCGTGCGCGCCACGAGGATGACGTGGGCACCGGCAGCCGCGAGCGCTTCGGCAGTCGCGGCGCCGATACCGCGGCTTGCTCCGGTCACAAGTGCGAGCTTGCCTTCAAAAGGCTGGGTGTCGGACATGCTCGCCGCTTAGCGGCTAGCGACGAGAGATAAAGGGATCGCGCCCTCTTTTTCGGTGAGGTCGGTCAGCGCGGTCGGATAATCGCCGGTGAAACAGGCATCGCACCGTTGCGGCTGGACATGATTTCGCTCGGTTCCGAGCGCGCGATACAGTCCGTCGATCGAGACGAACGCAAGGCTGTCGGCGTTGATATAATCGGCCATCGCCTCGACGCTCATCTGCGCGGCAAGGAGCTTGGCGCGTTCAGGCGTGTCGACGCCGTAGAAGCAGCTATGCCGGGTCGGTGGGGACGCAATGCGCATATGGACTTCACGAGCGCCCGCGTCGCGCATCATCTGCACGATCTTCAAACTGGTTGTGCCACGCACGATGCTATCGTCGATCAGGACGATCCGTTTGCCGTTGATTAGCGCTGAATTGGCATTGTGCTTCAACTTCACGCCGAGGTGTCGGACGCCGTCGCTCGGCTGGATGAAGGTGCGCCCGACATAGTGGGAGCGAATGATCCCGAGCTCGAACGGAATGCCCGATGCCTGGCTGTATCCGATCGCCGCCGGCACGCCGCTATCGGGGACGGGGACAACATAATCGGTTTCCACCGGTGATTCGCGGGCTAGCTCAGCGCCGATATTCTTGCGCACTTCATAGACCGACTTGCCCTCGGCGACGGAATCGGGGCGCGAGAAATAGACATGTTCGAACACGCACGGGCGCGGTTCGACCTTGGGGAAGGGCCGGAAGCTACGAATGCCCGATTCGTTGACCACGACGATTTCGCCTGGGTCGACGTCGCGAATGTAGGTCGCGCCGATCACGTCCAGTGCAACCGTCTCCGATGCGAAGATGGTCGCTTCATTGAGCTTGCCCATGACGAGCGGGCGGATACCAAGGGGATCGCGGCAGGCGACCAGTCCGTCATCCGTCAGCACGAGCAAGGAATAAGCGCCTTCGACCTGGCGCAGCGCGTCCGTCAGCCGCTCAAGCATGTTACCGTGGCCCGATGTCGCCACGAGGTGGATGATGACTTCGGTGTCGCTGGTCGATTGGAAGATGGAGCCGCGCCGGTTGAGGGTTCGGCGCAATTTCGTAGCGTTCGACAGATTGCCGTTATGGGCAATTGCAAAGCCGCCTTGGGACATGTCCGCGAATAAGGGCTGAACGTTGCGCAATGCGGTCTCGCCCGTAGTGGAATAGCGGACGTGGCCGATCGAGGTGCGGCCGGTCAGGGCGCGCATCACTTCGTCGCGATCGAAATTGCCGGCGACATGGCCCATCGCACGGTGCGAGTGAAAATTGTGGCCGTCGAAGCTTGTAATCCCGGCGGCTTCCTGCCCCCGATGCTGAAGCGCATGCAGCCCAAGCGCAACGAAGCTGGCGGATTCCTCGGCGCCCCAGATGCCGAATATGCCGCATTCCTCCTGCAGCTTGTCGTCGTCGAAAGGATTGGTCGTCAGCATGTGTCCGAGTCCCGCTGAGATTGGCCCTCGCTATAGGGGCGGTCGCGGGCTTTGTCGCCCTTGGCATGAATATGATTTGAAGCGGTCGGATTTCACTCGCCGATCGGGCGGCTGTCTCAGCCTGCGGCCTGCTCACCTACATACCAGGGCTTGAGCATGACGACATCTTGCTGCCCTCGTTCCTTTTTGACCGCGAGTCGGCCCATGTCGAATTCATCGCAGAAGTGCAGCCCGAACTTGGTCTTGTGCGCCCATCGAACCTCGCCGACCACCGGTCCGACGCCGACGATATCGACCGTAAGCAAGGTTCCCGGGCTGACCGGTTCGCTCGCTTCGGCGAGTGCCCCTCGCGACGATATGTTGCGGAGACGGATTTCGCACGTCTTGGCGCCAATTTGGGCAATCGCCCGGCGCATCAGGCGCTGGCGTGGTTCGCGAATGCACTGGAACCCGTCGGCTTCGACGCTCGTGCTTATGGCGAGTTTGCGCGCTTCCGTGGCTGGCATCGGTCGCCCGAAGATGAAGCCTTGGATCTGGCTGCAGCCCAGTTCACGGATCAGGTTGAGATCGTCGTGAGTCTCGACGCCTTCGGCCGTCGTGTCCATGCCCAACGTCTCGGCAAGCGTGACGATGGCGCGGATGATGGCGCTGTTGCGGTTGGTGCTCAAGGACGCACCGCGGACAAAGCTCTGATCGATCTTGATCTTGTCGAACGGCGCTTTCTTCAAATAGCCGAGTGAGCTGTAGCCGGTTCCAAAGTCATCGAGCGCCAACCGGACGCCAAGCTCCTTCAACGCGGCGAACGTCTCGTCGGTAGAATCGCCTTCGGACAGGAACACGCCTTCGGTAATCTCGAGTTCGACTCGCTCCGCCCGAATCCCCGTGTCCTTGATGATCGTGGCGACCATCTCCACGACCGATGGATCGTTGAACTGGATGGGCGAGAGGTTGACCGCGACTCGCACCTGGTCGGGCCATGTGGCGGCTTCCGTAAGCGCCGTCTGCAACACCCAGTGACCGATCTTTCGGATCAATCCGCATTCTTCGGCGATGGGGATGAACTTGTCGGGAGAGATTGGACCGCGAACCGGATGGTTCCAGCGCAAAAGGGCCTCGAAGCCTGAAATTTCCTCGCCTGCAACACGCACGATCGGTTGGTAAGCGACCCACAGTTCGTCGCGCTCGATGGCCTGACGAAGATCGTTTTCGAGCACCTGCCGGTCGCTTGCTTCGCTGTGCATCGAGGCTTCGAAAAACCGGTGCTGACCGCGACCGGCGCCCTTCGCCGCGTACAATGCGAGATCGGCATTGCGGACCATGCTGTCGGCGCAAGCGCGCCCGGGATCGCCAATGACGACGCCGAGCGATGCGCCGATCGTCACTCGGTGACCTTCGATCATATAGGGGCGGGAAACATGGTCGATCAACGTCCGCGCGAGTGATTCCAGCAGGCCCATATCGGCCCCCGGCAGGACCGCAATGAACTCATCGCCGCCAAGCCGTCCGACCTGGCCATGATCCCCGAGCACCGACTTCAGCCGGGTGGCGACTTCGCGCAGCAACGCATCGCCAATCGGATGCCCCAACGTATCGTTGACGTTCTTGAAGCGATCGAGATCGATCAGGAACAAAGCGCACCCTTTCTGGCGTCGCGCCGCGTTGCCCAGGGCCTCGTCGAGCGTCTTCCGCATGAGCGCGCGATTCGGCAGTCCGGTGAGGGAATCGAACCGTGCGAGCCGGCTTATTTCGCGCTCCGACCGGCGCTGTTCGGTCAGATCCGTTCCGATGCCGCGGAAGCCAAGGAAACGGCCGCGATCGTCGAAGATCGGATTGCCGGACAGGGACCAATGCACGTCCTCTTCGCTCGCGGGCCGAACGACGACGTCGGAAAAAGGGAATCGCGCCGAAAGGTGGAAACCCAGTGTCCGGCTCTCCTCCCCAAGGTCCCCGCCTCGGTCCTTGTCGACTGACAAAAGATCGGTGAACTGACGCCCGAGCAACGCGGGTGGCTCGCAGTTAAAATCGTCGGCTAATTGCTGCGAAACATAGGACAAAGTTCCTTGCCCGTTGGTTTCCCAGAACCAGCCACGGCCGCTGTTTTCAAATTCATCGACGAAGCGCACGGCCTTGCTCGCCTCGTCGTCCAGCTTTTTCCGCTTGCGGCCTGCGGCGATGATCGTCCGGGCGCCTGCAACGCTGTAAATCAGCAAGATTGCAGACAGGCCGGCGACGCGGGCCGACACGAGCGGGGAAGCGCTGAACATTGCGGCGGCGAAGCAGGCTACCACAAGGTTGACTATCGCCAACGGCGGCGAACTGACGGCGATCACGGCCGCAACCGCCATGCTGGCTCCGACGATCGTTGCCGCCGTGCTGCCTTCGGACGGCGTTGATTGGGAAACGAGCACGCTGAAGAGTAGCCACAGGAGGCTCGTGGCACCGATATAGCCGCATAGCCCACGCACGACGATGTGCGAGCGCAACTCCATGCGGTGGCTGAAGTGGAGCGCCGTGATCGCGGCAACGTCGAGTATTAATGCAGCGAGGGCAGGGACCAGCGGATTCGACGCGATGCCGGATCCGAGCGGATTTGGGTGGAGTATTGCAAATGCGATGAGGACCAGAAGGTGTGTCGCGCCAAGCAACAGCGCACAATGATCGAAGGTCGTTCCGCGCCATTCGGACAGCGCATCGTCGGCCGGATTGTCGGGTGCCGTGACATCGAAGAGCAGCGCTTCTTTGATCGATGCCCGATCGCGCCCAGGCGCGCTGGATTCGATAGGTTTGGCGAACCGCGATCTACGCATAAATCCCCACATACACTGGACACGGGACTTCATTGCCCAGGCCAGCCGCTTGGGCGTGGAGTTAACCGGGCACTCGTAAGGGCGCCTCAATGAGCGGGGTTAATGGCCCGTTTAGCTCGCTTGTTCAGGCAAGAAGTCCGGGACCGACAAATAGCGCTCGCCGGTGTCGTAATTGAAGCCAAGAATCCGCTTGCCGCTTCCGACCTCATCGAGCTTCTGCTTGATCGCTTGAAGCGTCGCGCCCGAACTTATGCCGACGAGGATGCCTTCCTCGCGGGCCGAGCGCCGCGCCATCTCCTTGGCGTCGTTCGGATCGACCAGAATGGTGCCGTCGAGGATCGACGTGTCGAGATTGCTTGGGATGAACCCCGCGCCGATCCCTTGGATGGGATGCGGACCCGGTTGCCCGCCACTGATCACGGGCGACAGGGTCGGTTCGACCGCAAATACCTGAAGGTTGGGCCAGACTTTTTTCAGGACCCGGCCGCAGGCGGTAATATGCCCGCCGGTACCGACTCCCGTGATGAGGATATCGACAGGCGAGTCGCGGAAGTCCGCAAGAATCTCTTGGGCCGTGGTGCGGACATGCACTTCAACATTGGCCGGATTGTCGAACTGCTGAGGCATCCAGGCACCGGGGGTCTCCGCGACGATTTCCTTCGCACGTTCGATCGCGCCCTTCATGCCCTTTTCGCGCGGTGTCAGGTCGAAGCTCGCACCATAAGCAAGCATCAGTCGCCGACGTTCGATGCTCATGCTTTCCGGCATGACGAGGATCAGCTTGTAGCCCTTGACGGCGGCGACGATGGCGAGGCCGATGCCGGTGTTGCCGGACGTGGGCTCAACGATCACACCGCCGGGTTTCAGCGCACCCGAACGCTCGGCGTCTTCGATCATCGCGAGGCCGATTCGGTCCTTGATCGAGCCGCCCGGGTTCGCGCGCTCGGACTTGATCCACACTTCATTGTCGCCGAACAGGCGATTGACGCGGACGTGCGCGGTGTTGCCGATCGTGTCGAGGATGCTGTTGGCCTTCATCTTGGTTCCTCCTGCATGGCGTGAACGCTTACTCTATTAAAAGACTCGACTTAATTTCGGGTGGATCGAAGCGTCTTGCAAGCAGTGATTGGGAAAGTCACCTTGCAATCACGCTCCGCCACCGGTCACCGGGGCCTTTTCGGGTTGAGGCTCGGGCAGTTCGAAGGTTCGCGCGCGGCGCAACTGCGGAAACCAGCGCCACCAGATCAAGGTGACGACAATCGCTGCGATTCCGCCCGCGACGGTGGCCGTGACGGGGCCAACCAACGCCGCCGTAAAACCGCTGCGCGCTTCGCCAAGCTCATTGGAAGCAGAAATGGCAAGGGTGGACGCGGCGCCCACGCGCCCGCGCATTTCGTCGGGCGTGTGGAGCTGGATGAGCGATTGGCGGATGTAGACCGAAAACATGTCTGCTGCGCCAAGCAGGGTCAGCATCGCAAGCGACAGCATGTAGGAGGTCGAAAGACCGAACACGGCCGTGGCTGCACCGAAGACAATGACCGCCACCAGCATCTTGATGCCAACATCGGTCCTGAGCGGCTTGAACGAGAAATAGATCGCCGTGACGGTTGCTCCCAAAGCGGGCGCCGCACGCAGCGGGCCAAGGCCCTGCGCTCCGACTTGCAGGATATCGCGCGCATAGATCGGCAGCATCGCAACCGCCCCGCCAAGCAGCACGGCGAACAGATCAAGAGTGATTGCGCCGAGCACCAGCCGATTGCGGCCGATATAGGCAAATCCCTCCGCCATCCGCTGCAACGGTCTGCCTGCCGCCATTTCAGTGCGCGGCACCGGGCCGATCAGGAAAAGGCAGATTGTCGAAAAGGTGAACAAAGCTGCGCTGACGCCGTAGGACAGGTGCGGTGTGATGTCGTAAAGGATGCCGCCGAGCGCCGGTCCGGCGATTGCGCCTGCTTGCCATGCGGTCGAACTGAGCGCGATGGCCCGCGGCAACAGCTCCCTCGGAACGAGGTTCGGCGCAAGCGCGCTAAACGCCGGCCCTGCAAATGCCCGCGCCACACCGAGCAAGGCAGCGACAGCGAACAGAATCGGCAGCGAGATGATCCCCGTCCAGGTCGCGGCGAACAGGATCAGCGCGCACAACAGCTCGAGCGCAAGCACCGCTCGGCCAATGATGCGCCGGTCGAACCGGTCGGCGGCCCATCCGCTGACGGGCGTCAGCAGGAACAACGGTACGAATTGGACCAGGCCGATCAGCCCGAGCTGGAACGCGGCATCCCCGATGTCCATCGTCCGACGGGCGGTGTCGTACACTTGCCAGCCGATAACGATGACCATCGCCATCTGGGCGATCGTCGCGCTCAGCCGCGCCAGCCAGTATGCGCGAAAAGCGGGTATTCGGAGCGGTTCGGGAAGCAGGCTCACAAGGGAGCGCCCTAACGAGCCCAAGGCGGAGCAGCAATGCCGCTCCGCCTCATCGAAAGCGGTGGCTCAGTATTGCGCGGCTTCAGTCATTGGGATGGCCGAGCGCTCGTCAGCTCCGTCTGACGACCCAAGAAACTGCACCAGATCTCCCACCAGCCGCTCCTTGTCTGTAGCAAACAATCCGTGCGCGCTGCCTTCATATTCGATCAGCTGCGCACCGGGCACTTGATGCGCCATCACTCGTCCAGTCGCGTCGATCGGCACGGTTTTGTCCGCCGTACCGTGGATGATCAGCGTTGGCACCGTGAAGCTGGCGATGTCGGGGCGGAAATCGGTCGTTGCGAAAGCCTTTGCCGCAGCAAGAGTAGGACGCGCACCCGCCATCAGCGCCTGCCGCTGGAAATCGTCGAGCACGCCCTCGCTTACCGGGCTCGTCATCCAGCCGGTTCCGAAAAAGTCTTTCGCGAAGCCCTGCATGAAGCCCGCGCGATCCTTTTTCATGCCGGCAGTCATCTCGTCGAAGGTCGCTTGGGGAACGCCGTTCGGATTGTTTTCGGTCCGGAGCATGTAGGGGACGACCGACGAGATCAGGACCGCTTTGCTCACCCGGCTACCACCGCGCTTGGTGAGGAAGCGTGCGACTTCTCCGCCGCCCATCGAGAAGCCGACCAGAGCGACTTTCTCGACGATTCCGGCATCTTCGAGGATCGCGGAGACGTCGTCGGCGAAGGTGTCATAATCATACCCGTCCCAAGGCTGGTCGGATCTGCCGAAGCCGCGCCGATCGGGGACGATGCAGCGCTTGCCGGCTTCGACCAGCGCAATCGCCGTGTCGTCAAAGGTGTCGCCCGTAAGGGGCCAGCCGTGCAGCAACACCACCGGATCGCCGCGCCCCCAGTCCTTGTAATAGAGCTTCGTTCCGTCTTTCGCGGTCGCATAGGCCATGGCGTATTTCCTTTTTCGTGGATGAACACCAACGCCTGACGGACAGGGCTGTTGCGATGTCC
>JBDSZD010000110.1:0-4826 GCA_039925325.1 Sphingomicrobium sp. | reverse complement strand
CATACGGGCCCGCAGCTCTCATCGCTGCAACCAGAGGCCGGACAGATGGCAGCATCCGACTACCTGCCCAACCTCCAAAATACCGCTTGCGTCTTCAGGGGCGTCCACAGATGGAAAGCGGACATTGCGCCGTACGTAACTTTGCGTTGGAATCACACATTGACGGCCGAACCAGTGACTGTTGTGTCCGCTTGTCTTGACACACCGACCGACTCATGTCAGTCAAAGCTGACATGATGTGCTGCCATAAGTGAGAAACCGGTTGCGTCAACTGCGTGGGGAGAAAAGCCTCAGCCAAGCCGAACTGGGTGGTCGTGTTGGCGTGTCCCGGCAAGCGATCAACTTGATCGAGAACGGCAAGCACGATCCGTCACTATCGCTCGCTTTCGCCATCTCGCGAGTCTTTGGATTGCCTGTCGAATCCATCTTTGTGGAGGAGTGATTATGGACAATGTGGGTGAGGTGTGGGAGCGCAATTACCGTCGGCGAAAGTTATCAATCTTGGGCTTGGCGGCGCTTTTTTCAGGCCTCGCGCCCTTGGTCATCAAAGTCGCGGGTGACGAAAGTGTCGTTTTTCCGTTCGCTACGGTCAAGTCAGATTGGCACCTACCGCTCTTACCTCGCATCGTGATCGCGACCCTGTTCCTCGCCGGTTTGGCTCTTGCTGCCCGTTGGAACTGGGTCGCTTCGGATGAGGTGCGCCGATCGCACTTGCTTAGCTTTTGGGCGGCAATCGGAATGTCTGTCGGGATAACTTTTTTCGGATTCATGTTCTTCGGCCGCGACATCCCGGAAGCAGCAAGGCTGCCGCTGGCCTTCATACTTCCAACCGCGATGGGGCTGCTTTTCGCAATCTCGCGATGGTTGCGGGACGGGTTCGTATGGTGACGCGGATCGGCGCTGGAGGGCGAGGGCATGATCGCTAAAAGCAGAGCGATGGCGATTCTTGGTGGCGTCTTCGGAGTGATGGCTATCGGCGCGGTCGTCCGCAACGATATCGTGTCGGGCATCCTGATGTTCGCAGTTTCGGTCGCCTTTGCCTTGTGGGCTCGGAAGGCTTGGACGGGTGAGCAAAGCTAGGTCTCACGGGATCGATGTTCGCAATTCTTCGAAAGCCGATATTGCTCGGATAGGCCAAAGCCGCCAATTATCCCGCAATGAGCGTCACGCCCAGCCAGCCAGTAACCTTCGACCCTCGCACACTTCAGTTCTATTCGGAGGAAGCACCGATTTACGTCGCGGGTGGTTGCGGTGGAAAGAGCCGGTACCTGCCTTCATTCCTAAAGCTCCTCGCGCCACACGCTCAGATCTTGGAACTCGGCTGCGGAGGCGGTTTGGACGCGAAGGCCATGCTGGAGCAGAGATTCGAGGTCGATGCCACCGACGGCACTCCGGAAATTGTGCGTGTGGCGCTGGAAGCTGGACCCTTGTCGCAGTGGCTCCATGCCGGGCTGGTTGAGGCCGGCTTCGAGGCAGTGCTGCTTGAGACCCGCTGTGTGAAGGCAGCGTTGTCGGCGATGACCGTGAAGACCGACCGGCGCGATGCCCGTGGGATCGCCCAGCTGCTGCGGCTTGGCTGGTTCAGGCGGTGCACGTCAAGTCTGCGGGTTCGCAGGAGCTACGGGCGCTGCTGACTGCTCGCAAGCTCATCCAGTCCAAGCTGCTCGACGTCGAGAGCGGGATCCGGGGCGTGCTGCGCGGCTTCGGCTTGAAGGTCGGCACCCATCAGCCGCGGCCGCTTCGAGACGCGGGTGAGTGAGCTCGTGCGAGGTCATGCCATGCTCGCGCAAGTGGCCGGTTCGATGCTTGCAGCCCGCCCGCATTGCAGGCGGAGTTCGCGCCTCCACCGAGCGCTGCTGGCTGGTCCGCGCCGATCGGGTGTGCCGGCAGCTGATGAGCGTGCCTGGCGTTGGCGCCATCGTCGCAATCACCTTCAGGAGCGGGGTCGACGATCCAGGCCGCTTCCGGCGATCGCGCGATGTTGGTCCGCACTTCGGCCTTACACCCCGCAAGTATCAGTCGGGCGAGAAGGACGTCACCGGCTCCATCAGCAAGGTTGGCGACCGGATGGTGCGAACCGCTCTCTACGAGGCGGCCAGCGTGGTCGATGGAACCGACTTCCGCTGGACCAGCGAGAAGGCAGTTATGGCGTAGAAGGAGAGATCAATAGATCGGGCCGGCGACACGCTTGCCCGTGGTCCCACCGCTGGGACGGTGAAGTTGGTGAAGCTGCAATGTCCGCAGTCGCTGATCCGTCAGACGACGCTGGAAAAGATCAAGCTCACCACTTCCTCGACCGTATGATGTGGCAGCGCCTCGGCTGACCACGGACAGAAGCAAGAACCAGCGGCAAGACCAACACGGGTGACTTGACACCATGGCCCATTACAGAAGCGGACACTCGCCTTCCGTAGTTCCGAACCCAACGATCCTGCTGAGTTACCGACTAAATTCCACAATCGCCACGCCCCAAGGTTCAAGTGCGGACACGGCCCGCTTGCCAGTCAGCAGATCCGTTCCTTTGGAAAGCTCAGCAGGTATCGGGAGTTTATCTCGCGAGTAATTCAGCAGATAGCGAACTCCATTGCCGTTTGTCAGGGTGCCGCTCCGCACGATAAGCGGGAACCGAGCAACTTCGGGCCAGACGACCCCAGCTCGTTTTGCGGTGTCGGTGAGCAAACCCTCAATCAACGCGTCGGACGGCATAAATCCGATGTAGGTGACTTCACCCTTGCCATAAGCATTGCGGGTGATCGCGGCATAGTCAGGCCAGGAATGGTGTTTGAAGCGCGCAAGCACCTGGGCAGTTGTTGGCTTCAGGAACTCCATCCACCAGCGCGCCTCAAGGTCCTTGCCGGTAAGACCATATAGCTCGGTATCCAGCTTGACTTCCTTGGGGTCGGTAAACAGTTGGTACTTTACACCAGCTGCTTCCGCGATTGCACCTGGTTGCGTCGCATACCGCACCTTTGTATCTTCGTTCGAAAATCCACTCTTAAAGGTGTACAAGAGATGCCCGCCTGCCTTCGCGTACGCATTCAGCTGAGCGATTTCGGCGTCACTTGCAGCATACAGGGCAGGAACGACGATCATCTTGTATCTTGATAGGTCGGCGACTCCATCTGGCGATATGATGTCAGCCTCAATATTCCTTCTGTACAGCGCGTCGTAGAAAGGACGCATCACCTGATTATATTCGATGTTGCCAGGCTTGAACGAGTCGAATGCGCTCTGCGCACGATTGCTGACGTAGACGGCAACTTCGTTGCTTTTCTTCAGATCGCCGAGCTTGGGACCAAGACGCTTGATGTCGGCGCCAATATTCTTCGCATCATGATAGAGTTCATTCGGCTGATAGTCTTGGGTGAGCAGTCCGCGCCAGTAGGTCTCGACGGCGTTTGCGGTTGTAGCCCAGTGCCAATAAGCGACCATGTTAGCGCCGGACGCGAGATGGCTAAAGGCTTGCAGGCCCAACTGCCCAGGGTACGGAACCCACTGTAACCAACCCTGGGCCTCGGTTTCGATGACGTAGTAATTCGCACCGTTCTTGATTGAGCGAGCGAGGTCCCCGCCAAAGGCAATTTCCACTCCTGTCAGGTCATCTTGGCTCGGGTGGTAGATGTCGATCCCAGCAACGTCGAGCGGCTCAGCTGCCTTCCAATGGTTGACCTCGGGCTGAATACCGTAGGAAGTTTTCAGCCAGCCTAGGTCGAAGTTTTGGGTAATGAACTGGTCGTTGCGCGCGTGCTTGCGAACCAGCTGCGTTTGCCACGCGAGAAACTCCGTTACGAGACCTCTCTGAAATTCGGCAAAGGCGTTTTTGACGCTCGCGTTCATTGTTCCGTTTGTTGAAGGAAAATCCTCCCACCGGTTAACCCGATTGCTCCAGTAATCGAGACCCCAAGCCTTGTTCAGTTTATCGAGGCTGCCCCATTTGTTCTGCATCGCCTGGACAAACGCAGCTTGGACGTTCGGCCCAGCTGTATTGTAAGGCTTCGTCTCGTTATCGACCTGATAGCCGATTACCGTCGGGTGTTTAGCAACGTGCGCAATCAGCGCTTCAATGACCCGTTGCGCGGCCGCGCGATAGTGGGCGTTCGTGATATCCATGTTCTGGCGAAAGCCAAACTTGGCCTGCCCCTCAGGCCGGATCACGAGCACGTCTGGGTGCTGACGAGCAAGCCAGGTGGGGATTGCGTAGGTGGGCGTGCCGACTATGATTTTGATGCCATATTTTTGGGCAGCTGAAAGCATCCGATCAACATGGCTGAAGTTGAAAACGCCCGGCTGGGGTTCCAACGTTCCCCAGGTCGACTCCGCGATCCGGACTACCGTGATGTTCGCTTCCTTCATCAGTCGGAAGTCTTCATCTATTCGGTCAACCGGAGTGTACTCGTCGTAATACGACACGCCGTAGAGGATCGATCGGGGTGTGCGGTCCACCTCCTTCGCTTTCGCGGCTCCGCCCGACTGAATAAGTCCGATCGAGGCGAGACCTGCGATTACGACGCGGCTTAGGCTCTTCAACTTTATCATCTGCTCCCCCTCTCTCACATCATTTGTCTGACAAGTATCATTATCATCATGGGGGGCAACGTGCTTAGCCCCAAGGGATTCGCCAAATCTGGGGCATGGGAGGGGTGGAATCGCGGTAAGTCCGCATAGCAGCACAAACGTGCAGTTGAAGGCGGTTGCGGCAGGCGATTACCGCGCGGTATTATCCTTACTGGCCAGCCTCTTCTTCATGTGGGATCTCATAACCGAGGGGTTGCGATACGTCATCGGCGAACTCTTGGATGCCACTGAGCCAACTCGTTCACCAGTTC
>JBDSZD010000109.1:0-2645 GCA_039925325.1 Sphingomicrobium sp. | reverse complement strand
ACGGTTCGGTCAGCGCGCGCGACATCATCGATGCGCTCGATGCTGACGGCGCCAAGCTCACCAAGAACCAGATCGTGCTCGACCGCCCGATCAAGGCGATCGGCATGCATGAGGTCAAGATCGCGCTCCACCCCGAAGTCAGCGTGACGATCAAGATCAACGTCGCACGCTCACCGGAAGAAGCCGATCTTCAGGCGAAGGGCGTGGACGTCATGTCGCAGATGTTCGAACGCGACACCGCCGCCTTCACAGAGGAGTTCGATCCCAATGCGGAGCCGGGCGTAGTCGCCGAAGCGGCGGCTGCCGACGAAGGTTCGGACGCCGAAACGCCTGCCGAGGAAGCCGAAGCTCCTGCCGAGGACGCCGAAGCTCCCGCGGAAGGCGAGACCGAAGCTTAAGGCTTCCGGTCACTACCGATAAGGAAAGCCGCTGGTCGAAAGGCCGGCGGCTTTTACTTTGCCATTCCGGAGCTAAACGGTTGCCAAAAACCAACTAAGATCCGCGCAGCATCGCCAGGACTCTTTCCCGAGCCGCTGATATCGATTGATGCTGCGCACTTTGAACGCATTTTCGAAGGTTGAGCGGCGGCCTGCTATTGGCCAACTAGCTCTGTCTCGGCCCCGTCCGGATCGACACACACATGAACAGCGAGATGAAGATGCTCATGCATCCACTCACTAAGTCTCGTATCCGAGACCGCGTCCAATCCCCATGTATCCGCAGAGTTCAATTTCTTGATGAGCACAGGGTTTAAATCCAGCCTTTCCATAAGAAGAACGGCTAGGCTTTTACGAGGTGAGTGATTTCGCGTTCGAGCATGGAAGTGGCACCTCCCTCTAAGACCTTCGCGATTGGCCGCCATGCCGATGTAGAGGAGCCCTTCGCGACCTGCCTCTATGTCAAGAAGCGCTGAAGCATCTCTGAGAAAAAGGGCGTAAACACCCGCTTCGTGGCTCAAAGAAATGCTACGCCGACGGTCGCGCGGCCACTCGAATGGAGTTTGTCGCACGATCATCACTTCCCGCGCCCGCCTCTTCCGGCCACCCCATACCCCCGCCACAACCACTCAAGCGCCTCCGGCAGCGTCTGGTTCTTGACGTCGCGGTCGCCGTGGCCGGCGTTGCGGGCGAAGACGAATTGGTAGGGATAGCCCTTGGCCGCCAGCACGCGCGCCATATTCTCATTGGCCAGCACCCAGTCGTGCATGCCGTCGCGCATGACATTGGGGTTGAACAGATCCTGGTCGCTTACCTCCATCCACAGGCGGATCGGCTTGCGCTTCGCCTTGGGGATCAGCCGCGTGTGAAATCCCCACGCGCCCTGCGGCGTCTTCGGGTTCCACGGCCATTGCTGGTTGATGAAGGTGCCGGAATAGCTCAGCACGCGCCGATAGAGGTCGGGCCGGTACCAGGCCATGATCAGCGCCGCCGAGGCGCCCGAGCTGGTTCCCATGGTCGCGCGGCCGTCGGGGTCGCGGGTCAGGCGCAAATTATAGTCGCGCTCGATGCGCGGCAGCACCTCGGTCTCGATGAAGCGGGCATAGCGCGGCGACATCGTGTCATATTCCAGCCCGCGCTGGCTCCCCTGCGCATCGCCGCTGCCGTTGCCGATGGAGATGGCGATCATCGCCGGCACGCGCCGCTCGGCGATCAGGCTGTCGAGCGCGGCGAATAGCGATGGATCCGGGCCGTCCATCGCGACGATGAAGGGGGCCGCGGTGCCGGCCACATATTGACTGGGCACATAGACGCTGACCTTGCGCTCATAAGGCGCGGCATGGCTGGTGGTGACGATCAGCCGCGCGGGATTGGCGGGGTCGGGCGTTCCGAAAGTCCCAGGCTCCCGCGCGATGCCCGGATAGATTTTGCTTTCGGCCGACTTCATCGTGAAGGTGTAGACGCGGCCTCTCGGCACCTCCGGCCCCGGCGTCATTTCACGCGCCGGCCGATGCGTCGGACCGATGATGAAATTGCCGTTCACGCGCGGGCTGGGCACTGTGCCGTCGGGTAACTCGATCGCCTGAACATAGCCAGGGCTGTGGGGATCGCGGATCGGAGCCTCGTTCCTAGGCGGAGCGGCGCCAACACCGGCGCTCGACGCGGAAACGACCAGCGCTGCAACCACGCCAAAGAGCGCGCTGACTTTTCCCGTCCTCACCGGCACCTCCATCGCAATCGACGGGCGAGGCTATGAGCGAACCCGCGAGGCCGCAATAGGCGCGGCACCACTCCATTCGTCGCACACCGCTTAGGCCGCCGCATCCCAGCATTCGCGCATCCCGGCCACCGTTGCGCACGGACAACGAGAGTGGGAGCGCGAACGTCGATCCGTCCGTCGCATCCGCCCGATTGACGCGGAACGATCGCCCTGCCCGTGCTGTTTTTGTGTGCAAGAGCAATGGCTCGCCCGCTTCATCGGAGAGATCAATGGCGAACGCACGGGACAAGGAAGAGGCTGAGCGCGACCAGGACCGGCAGCGCAGCGGCGGCGCGGCTCATGCCGAACAACCGGGCAGCGACCGCAAAATGGACCACGGTGCGACGCTTGCCGACGAGCTCGAACAGGTTGATGCCGACACGATGCCGCAGCACACTGAGGATCCGCAATCGGACTTCGCCGAGCGTGACGCGCTTACTCAGCAGAAC
>JBDSZD010000108.1:0-1694 GCA_039925325.1 Sphingomicrobium sp. | reverse complement strand
ATGCAATCCGGCATGGCATCGAAAGCCGACTGTCAGGCGGCATGGTCGCGGTCACAGCCCGGCATGAAGGTGACGAACTGTCGATCGACGTGGTCGACGACGGCGTCGGGCTTCCCCCGCGGTGGCGGATAGAAAGCTGCTCCGGACTGGGTCTGCGCGTCACCCGGGAAAGGCTTGAGGCGCTTTACGCCGGGTCCGGCCATCAGGCATTCCGAATTTCGCGGCGCGAAGGCGGGGGCACCGCGGTCGCAATCCGAATTCCACTTCACACCACGGGACCCGAAGCGGATGAAACCCTTGGCTGAAACTTTTTGCGCGCTTGTCGTTGATGACGAAGCGCCGGCGCGCAGGCGTCTCGTCGATCTGTTGAAAAAAGATCGCGCGATCGGCCGCATCGTGGAGGCGGAGAACGGGGTGTCGGCCGTTACGCGCATTCAGGAAGACAAGCCGGATATCGTTTTCCTGGACGTCCAGATGCCGGGCGTCGATGGCTTCGGCGTGATCGACGCTATTGGCGCGGCCAAGATGCCGCTGACAGTCTTTGTAACCGCTTACGACCGGTTTGCCCTCCAGGCGTTCGAGGCCGACGCGGTCGACTATCTGCTCAAGCCGTTCAGCGACAAGCGCTACGAATCAACGATGGAACGGGTGAAGGAGCGGCTGCGCGATCTCAAATCCCGGCAAGCGGACAGCGCCGGGTTGATCGGTCCCGAATTGCTCAAACTGGTCGAGAAAAGATCGAAGCCGGGCGAAATCTGGCAGTGGATCGTGGTCAAACACCGCGAAAGCACACGGCTGATCATGACTCAGGACATCGACTGGGTCGAAGCGGCTGGCGTCTATGTGACGATTCACGCCGGGGGCGCCGAGTTTCTTTACCGCGCGGGGCTCGCCACGGTCGCGAACCGGCTCGACCCTTTCCGCTTCGTTCGGATTCACCGTTCGAACATCATCAATCTCAAGTCGATCTCGCACCTCGAACGTCGCTCCCACGGAGAGTTCGACGTGATTCTCAAGGACGGAACGCAACTGCTTATGAGCCGCACTTATCGCGCCGAAGTAGAAGCGATGCTGGGTCAATCGCTCTAAAGCACCCCGCGAACCGCCTCGATTTCCCGCGCCGACACCGTCTTGCCGACTTACCAATCCACCTTGCTCAATGTTCGTCCAGTCCAGAACAATTTCCACAGGGCAATTTCAGAACTGCTAATGTCCCGGTCAACGGAACGTGCCAAGTCCAAGAAAAATGGCGCGCGCACTGTCAGCAGCGGCAGTTTGGAGAGAAGGAATTCAGCTTTTGCAAACAGCAAGCGCTGTTTGCGGCCACTTACTTCAGGCATGCAACACCATCCGTAGATTCGATCCGTTAAACTGATCGGGACGGCGACGTTTGGCGGATGCTCCCGCGTGCAGCATCTTAAGGTTCTACCTGGTGCCTCCCCAACTGGCGCCTCTCCTCGGCCGGGCGCATCAAGCGCCCGGCCATTTTTTTGGATTTCGCGTAGTGCTACCAATAACCTGAAAATCAGCTTTCAAAGGGCCGGCCAATGACCTTCCGTCACCGACTGCTTCAACATCTATTCGTTCTTTCAGCCGGTCTTGCGGTCCCAGCCATTGCCCAGGTGCCGTTACCCCCCCGCGTAGTGCAACTCGATGCTGCCGCCGCTTCGCGGCCGGTAGATCGATTTTTCGAT
>JBDSZD010000107.1:0-4019 GCA_039925325.1 Sphingomicrobium sp. | reverse complement strand
CGTCCGCCTGAGATGCGGTCAGACACGGCAGAGTTAGTGCCCTTGACCGTGCGCACCGCTCCTTCGACCTGCTCGCCGAGACTCTGCAATGTATCGAGGTCGGGACCGGTGATCTTCACACCGACTGGGCTTTTGATGCCGGTCGCGAGCATGTCGATGCGATTGCGGATCGGCTGGACGAACACATTCGCGAGACCGGGGATTTTGAGCTTGGCATCGAGTTCGGCGATGATCTTGTCGGTTGTCATGCCAGGACGCCATTCCTGCCTCGGCTGCAACTGAATGGTCGTCTCGAACATCTCCAGCGGTGCCGGGTCGGTAGCCGTCTCCGCGCGACCGGCCTTTCCAAATACCGTTTTCACCTCGGGCGTGGTCTTTATGATGCGGTCGGTGACCTGGAGCAGCTGCCCTGCCCCCGCGGACGAGAGCCCCGGCAAGGCAGTGGGCATGTAGAGGATATCGCCCTCTTCCATCGCTGGCATGAACTCGGCACCCAGCATGCTCCAGGGAATGATTGTCACCGCCACTGCAGCCAACGCAATGCCTAGAACCCGTTTCGGGCGGTTCAGCACCCACGCCAGCGCGGGGCGGTAGATGCGGATGAGGAAGCGGTTGATGGGATTTTCCTGCTCCCGTCGAATGCGGCCCTTCACGAACATTGTGATGAGCACCGGCACCAGCGTGATCGAGAGACCAGCCGCCGCAGCCATGGAATAGCTCTTGGTGAGCGCCAGCGGCCTGAACAGCCGGCCCTCCTGAGCTTCCAACGTGAATACCGGTAGGAACGACAGGGTGATGATCAGCAGCGAGAAAAACAGTGCCGGACCTACTTCCATTGCAGCGTCTAGCAGCACCTGAACCCGACGGCTCTCCGATAGCCCTTCGGCTCCCCCCGCGTATTCCAGCTTCTTATGCGCATTCTCGATCATCACGATTGCTGCATCGACCATCGCCCCGATGGCGATCGCGATGCCACCTAGTGACATGATGTTCGCGTCGATCCCCTGAAGGTGCATCACCGCAAATGCGGCGAGGATTCCAAGTGGAAGTGTGACCACTGCGACGACCGACGAGCGCAAGTGGAGCAGGAACAGACCAGTCACGAGCGCGACGACCAGCAGTTCTTCGGCGAGCTTCTCCCACAGATTGGCAACCGCGCGCTCAATCAACGCCGACCGGTCATAGACTGTGACGACTTCCACGCCTGCGGGCAGGCTGCGCTTCAGCTGTTCAACCTTGTCCTTGACCGCATCGATGACCTGGGCGGTGTTCGCGCCTTGCCGAACGACAACGATACCACCGGCAACCTCGCCTTCACCGTTTAGCTCTGTAATTCCCCGCCGGAACTCCGGCGCCAGCTGGACCCGCGCGACATCACCGATGGTCACCGGAATACCGCCTGCCTCAGCCTTCAGGGGAATGTCGCGAAAGTCCTGCAGCGTTTTTAGATAGCCGCCGACCCGCACCATATATTCGGCGCCGCCCTGCTCGATGACCGACCCGCCTGCTTCGGCGTTAGCTTTGCCAAGCGCCTCCGTCAGGTCGGAGATGGAGACACGGTAAAGCTGCATCTTCTGCGGGTCCGGCTGGACCTGAAACGACTGCACCATTCCGCCGATACTCGCGACCTCGGCAACGCCGTCGATCTCTTTGAGCTGGAACCGCAAAAACCAGTCCTGCAGCGACCTCAGCTGCGCCAGGTCGTGCCCGCCCGTCCGATCGATCAGCGCATATTCAAAAGCCCAACCGACGCCGGTCGCGTCAGGCCCGAGCGTCGGTGTGACATTGCGCGGGAGCCGGTCGCGAGCCTGGCTTAGATATTCCAGCGTCCGCGAACGCGCCCAATATAGATCGGTGCCGTCCTTGAAGAGCACGGTCACGAAGCTGTCGCCGAAGAAGGAGAAGCCACGGACCGAGGCGACCTGCGGCGCCGACAGCATCGTGCTTGCCAGCGGATAGGTGACTTGCGCCTCAACGATCCCAGGAGCCTGTCCGGGATAGCTGGTGCGGATGATTACCTGCGTATCTGAAAGATCCGGCAGCGCGTCCACCGGAGTGCGCGTGGCAGAATAGACGCCGACAATCGCCAAGAACCCGGCTGCGATCAGCACCAGAACCCGGTTCGCAACCGACCAGCGTATTACGCGCTCGATCACCGGCTGGGCTCGGGGGCGATACGATCGACGACATAGGAACCGCCGCGAGGCTCCGTCTCAACCGCGAACTGAACCCTCAGGCCCTTCGCCAGACCTCGCAGCATCGAGGGCTGCGCCAGCTTGAAGGTCATCGTCATCGCCGGCCACCGAAGCTCGGGGATTGCCTGGTGTTTGATTGTCACGGACGTATTTGCGGGATCAACTGCGACAATAGTTCCAACCGAGGTGGCAAGCTGGGGAGCCGGAGCCGGGCTACTCTGCAGCCTGCTAACCACCCCGGACAAGGATGCCTCGGAGTCGATCAGGAATTGACCCGAAGCGACAACCTCTTCGCCGGGCCGCACGCCGGACAGAATCTCCGTCCACTCGGCGTAGTCGCGGCCAACCCGCACATCCTGCGGAATGAAGCTGCCATTTCGCTTGACGATCACCACCTGACGCCGGCCGGTATCGATCACCGCCTCGCTCGGGACGACCAGCGCCATTCCGCCGGTACCCAGCAGCGTCACATTCGCGAACATGCCCTGCTTGAGGCGCAAGCCTTGGTTCGGAAGCGTGATCCTGAGCCGGGCCGTGCGCGTCTGGGCGTTGAATGACGGATAGATGTAATCGACGACCCCTTTGCGCACTTCTCCGCCGTAGGCTGGGAAGCTGATCTCCGCCGGTTGGCCCGCGTGAAGGTTGCCGAGCGAGGCTTCAGGCACATCGACAACGACCAGCACTTGCCCGAGCCCCTGAATGGTGACGATCGACTGGCCGGGAGTAACCTGCGCACCAGGCCGAGCTCCGATCTGGGTGACCACGCCCGAGGTGCGTGCCACTACGGCGTAGGTGCGCTGGGGCGTTCCTCCTCGCTCCAGCCGTCGAACAGCCGCTTCGGGCAGTCCAAGGAGCTTGAGGCGATTCCGCGAGGCGGTTCGCAAGCTCCCCGCAGAGGGACTACGCGCGCCCAGCAGGGCACGATATTCATTCTGTGCTCCGAGCAAGTCAGGCGAATAGACTTGGGCGATAACGCGACCCGCGCCGACAGGCTCGCCCTCTGCTCGGACGGAAAGGCTTTCGACAAACCCCGGAGTGAGGGTCTGCACCTGGCTGATCAGGCGCTCATCGAACTGCACCTGACCCACGGCGCGAATGGTCGGCGCGATGTCGCGCGTCTCGACCCGCGCCAGCCGGATTCCAAGGTTCTGCATCATTGCGGGAGATACGATGACTCCACCCTGCGCTGTTTCGGTGGCGCACTTTGGAATGGTATCCATGCCCATCGACGACTTGCCCGGACCCGTATGGTGCTCGTCGGGGATCATCGGATCATACCAGTAGAGCACTTGGCTGCTGCTGCCACAGGGAGACTGCCCGCGCTCGCCTCGCCCTCCCAGCAAGTAGCCAGCAAGCCCTGCAGCGACCGCAACGGCTAGGACGAGCGCTACGATCATCGCCTGACGTCGGCTCGGTTGCTTTACTAGGGTGAGTTCCTTGAGGTGCTTCACTGGTGCGTCTCCCCATGAACATGCAGGATTTGAGCCGCGGCGCGAGCACGACTGGCCTGCGCCTCGACAGACTGGATTTGTACTTCGACGTAGCGCCGCACGATTGCGAAGGGCTGGTCGAGAGTCCCACCGCCACCCCTTTCGTAGCGGGCTTCCGCAGCCTTGAAGGCACCTTCGAGCGCCGGAATGGCCTCCTTGTCGATGCGCCTCAATTGGGCTTGCGCGCCCTCATAGTCAGCAACGGCACCGCGATATTCGGCTCCAAGTTCCCGCCGAGCATCCTCCGCACGTAAGGCTGCGGCACCAATCCGAGCCTGAGCTTCGGCCACCAGCCGATCCTGACGGTTGCGCCTGTTCAACTGGAGCGGAACTG
>JBDSZD010000106.1:0-5452 GCA_039925325.1 Sphingomicrobium sp. | reverse complement strand
TCGCCGAAAATGTCGCTCCGCTGATCGTGAAGCTGATGGAAAGCCACGACGCCTTCCTCGCACCCGCCACGACGACGGGCAAGAACATCGCGCCCCGCGTCGCGGCGCTGCTCGACGTGATGCAGATCAGCGACATCCTGTCGGTTGAAAGCGCCGATACGTTCACCCGGCCGATCTATGCCGGCAATGCGATCGCGACCGTGCAGTCGTCGGACTCCAAGAAAGTCATCACCGTCCGCACCACCGCGTTCGAGAATGCCGCCGCGGACGGCGGCTCGGCGGAGATCGAGCAGGTTGGCGGGACTGGCGATGCCGGCCTGTCGAGCTTCATCGGGCTTCAGGCGGAGAAAAGCGCGCGGCCCGAACTGACCAGCGCCGGGATCATCGTTTCGGGCGGCCGCGCACTTGGCAGCGCCGAGCAATTCCATGCGCTGATCGATCCGCTCGCCGACAAGCTCGGTGCCGCGGTCGGCGCCAGCCGCGCGGCGGTCGACGCTGGCTATGCGCCCAACGATTATCAGGTCGGCCAGACTGGCAAGATTGTCGCGCCGGCGGTCTATATCGCGATCGGCATTTCCGGCGCGATCCAGCACCTTGCGGGCATGAAGGACAGCAAGACCATCGTCGCCATCAACAAGGACGAAGACGCACCCATCTTCCAGGTCGCGGACATCGGCCTGGTCGGCGACCTGTTCAAAATTGTGCCGGAGCTGACGGAGAAGTTGTAGTTTCACCAATCGAGCGCGATACGAGTCTCCTTGACCTGTAGTTTCGTTCTTATAGATTTAGCGAGTGCGCTTATTACTTGCCCTTGCCGCTGTTCTTGGTCTTGCTGCCGCCAGTCCGCCTTCCACTGCAGTTCCGACAGGACGATGGACGGTGGATGGGGGTGAACGCCGCTGTCTCGCTTCGCGCGCCTTCATAATTGGCGATACGGAAGTGATCCTTGGACTCGAGCCCGTCCCGACCGGCAAGCTGGTACGGTACTACCTTCAGGCCCGTCGTGAGCTCCGAAAAAGGGTGGACTACGAACCTGCGGACGTGACCGTCGGAGCAGACTTAGCCGAGAAAGTTCAACTATACGTCGAGCCGGTGGTTCGCGAAGGGTATGCCCGGTACGGTTCGACGTTCAGCGATGAACAATTCCGGCTCTTGTTACGAACCGGCCGCCTAAAGGTTCACAGTTCTCGCCTCTCCGCAGACTTTCAGCTCACAGGTCTAACTTCCGTAAATACGATGTTAGAGGAGTGCCGCGCGGCCTGGCTTGAGCATTGGGGCTATAGTCGGGCAGCGCAGGCGAAAATTGCTTTCTATCCCGAACGGCTCGATACTGAAAAACCGCTGCTTCGCGCTAAAGACTACCCGAGCCGGGCAATCGACCGGGATGCGATCGGAACGGTCGAGGTGATGCTGGATGTCGGTCGTGACGGGATACCGATCCGCTGTCGAAACATCCGCGAGAGTGGGCATAAGGATTTGGATCAGAAAGTCTGCGCAGCCGCCATGCATCGACGTTACTTGCCGGGTCGCGACGTCAATGGCGAGCCGATTGCGGCGCCCAATTTCATTACCGTTCGCTGGGCAATGAATTGACCGCAGCAACGCATATCAAATTGACATTGATCGTTTCAGCGAACGCCCCCCAGCCGGAGATCCGACGGTAATGTTGGTTCGCTGAGCAGCAGCTCCATCCGCTTCCACCGCACGCCGGCATCCGCGCCAACAGCTTCAATGTCCGCCTGCACCATGTCCTGGCCGAGGCCGTAGTTGATCACATAGCTGCGGTATTGCTTGGTGAAGTCGATCGATTTTTTCGCCCGCTCGGGCGTCAGCAGCTGATATTTCGTGAGTAATTGCGCCGCCTGCGCCTCGTTGACCTTACCCTCCAGCAACAGCTTGGCGACGGTGAAACGAACGCCGGCGAGCGCCTCCAGCGCTTCCTGAAGCTTGAAGTAATTCGCGGCCTCGGCAACCGGCAGGCCGGCCAGCGGATAGAGCACGCGCTTCTCGAACTCGAGCTGTTCATCGCCGGGGAAAGCCAGCTTGATCCCGTAATTCGCCGAGCCCTCGGCCAGCAAAGACTGCGGCGAGTAGAGCGGATAGACGCTGAACTCGGTCCAACCCTTGCGCTTGGTCAGCCGCTCCTCAAGCAGCACGTTGAGGACATGGTGGCCGGGGTAGCCCTCGTGGCAGCCGAGATCGACGGCGCGGGAGATGCGGATCGGCAAATCGGTATTGATCTCGATCTTGCTGTGCGCATTGCCCTGATAATAATTATAGCCGCTCCAGCTTTTGCCGGTCACGAACGCCATGTCGAAGCGCTCGCCGGACGGCAGCTTGATGTGCTGCAGCGTGCGGCGCCGGCACTCGGCGATGGCCGCGTCGAACACCGGCTTCAATCTGTCCTTGGGGATGTTGAAGCGGTTCGAGAAGGCGTCGATCCGGTTGGGCAGCGGGCCGGTGCCGGGCACTAGCGCAGCGATTTTCGCAATGACGGGATCGAAGCTTGCCAGCGGCTGGACCTGTGGCCGGACACCGAACAGACCTTGCGCTTCATCCTCGAACGACAATTTCTCGCCCCGCATCATACGGAGCCGGGTTGCGGCAGCCGTGAGTTGCGCCTCCAGGAATTTGGCGCGGCGCACATCCAGATCTGCTCCATCGTTGGTGAAAGCGGTGGTTCGCTTCTTCAGCGCATCGACCTGCGCAGCCAGGGCTTCGAGGCTGGCCTTGGGCGCTTCGGCCTTCGCCGCAGTCTGAAGCTCGGGTGGGCCATAGAAAGCGTCGATATAGCCTTCTTCCTTTTCGCCGATGGTCAGGCTGAGCTTCACATAATCGCGCGCAATCGCGTCGAGACTGTCGTCCGGTGCGGAAGGGCCTCCGTTGCAGGCGGCGACGAGCAGCAAAGCGGTCAGCGTAAGAGTTCGGAACAAGGCGGAACGCTCCTTCGGGGGTAAGACGCCAGCTTCAACGCCTCGGATCACAAAATGATCAGCGCTGATCCTCACCAAAGATTTCAGCAGCTTCGGACCGGTCTTCGTCCGGACCGCTGACCGGCTCGACGAACCGCAGGACGGCCCAGCCGGCGAGCGCCGAAAACAGCGAGCCGGCGAGCGTGCCGATCTTCGCAGCCTCAATTTTCTCCGTGTCGCCCGGAAAGGCGAGCGCGCCAATGAACAGGCTCATGGTGAAGCCGATGCCGCACAGCAGCGACGCACCGTAAATCTGCAGCCAGCGCGTGCCCGGCGGAATCCGCGACCCGGTGAGCCGGATGACAAGCCAGATCGCGCTGAAGATTCCCGCTTGTTTGCCGACCACTAGCCCAAGCGCAATGGCGATCGGCAGTGGTTGCAGCACGGCCGCCATGCCTCCGTTCAAGGTCACTCCGGCGCTCGCCAGCCCGAACAAGGGCATGATCCCGAACATCACCCAGGGGTGGATGCGATGCTCCAGCCGCCTGAGTGGAGAGCGCTCTTCTCCCGCCCCGAGCGGGATGGTCAGCGCCGCGACCACTCCGGCCACCGTCGGATGGATTCCGCTCGCAAGCATCGCCAGCCACAATAAAGCGAAACCGACGATGAACGGCGACAGCCGCCGCACGCCGAACATGCTCATCATGGCCATGACGCCGGCAATGCCGATGGCTGCTCCGATGGCGGGCAGATCGAGGTCGGCCGTATAGACCAAAGCGATGATGATCACCGCGCCCACGTCGTCGATGATGGCGATGGCCACGAGCAATAGCTTGAGCGACGGCGTCGCGCGGCTGCCGAGCAAGGCAAGCACGCCGACCGCAAAGGCGATGTCCGTTGCCGCCGGGATCGCCCAGCCGCGCATCAGCTCCGGATCGAATCCGGTCACAGACAGATAGACCAGAGCGGGGACGGCCATCCCTCCCGCAGCGGCGATGATCGGCAGGCGGCGGTCCGCCGGAGTCGACAGCCGACCCTCGAACCATTCGCGCTTCACCTCCAGCCCGACGAGCAGGAAGAAGATCGCCATCAGCCCGTCCGCGATCCATTGGTGCACCGTCGGTACGCCGAGCCGCGGCAGACTCGGTCCGACCTTCAACTCAAGGAAATGATGATAGGCTTCGGCCGCCGGGCTGTTCGCCAGCGCCAGCGCAACCGCTGCCGACGCGATCAGCAACAGTCCGGCGAGCTTTTCCCGCCCGGCCGCGAGGGATGGATCATGAGTCACTTGCCCGGCATAGGGCGGCATAGCTAGGTGTGTGAAGTCAAGATCCGCCGCCGGGGCAGGGGTTGGGGTCAGGAACAAGGCGAATGCGTCATGGTTGAGCCAAGCCGAGGAGACTATAGTGATATCTAGCCGGGACGGCGTTGTGCTTGTGACCGGCGGGGCCGGCTTCATCGGCTCCAATCTATGCGACCGCTTGCTCGCCCGTGGTGACACGATCGTCTGCCTCGACAATCTCAAGACCGGCCGCCTCGACAATTTCAATCATTTGCCGGGCGATGCGCGGTTCGAATTTGTCGAGCATGACGTGATCGACGATCTTCCCCACGCACTGCGCATGCGGCTCTCGAGCGTGGTCCGGATTTACCACCTCGCCTGCCCGGCGTCGCCGCCGCACTATCAGGCCGATCCCGAGCATACGATGCTGACCAACGTGCTCGGAACGCGCAACATGCTCAGGCTGGCGGAAGCGACCGACGCGCGGCTGCTCCTGACCTCCACCAGCGAAGTCTATGGCGACCCCGAAATGCATCCGCAGCGCGAGGATTATCTGGGGGCGGTCAACTGCACTGGTCCGCGCGCCTGTTACGACGAAGGCAAGCGCGCCGCCGAAGCGCTGGCGTTCGATTTTGTCCGTGCGCGCCGCGCCGATGTCCGGGTTGCGCGCGTGTTCAACACCTACGGACCGCGCATGCGCGCCGACGACGGCCGGGTGGTCTCCAACGTCATCTGTCAGGCTCTGGAAGGCGAAGACATCACGATCTACGGCGACGGCTCCCAGACACGCAGCTTTTGCTTCGTCGACGATCTCGTCGAAGGCCTTATCCGCTTGATGGAGAGCGAGGTCGCGGCCGGGATGCCGGTCAATCTCGGCAATCCCAACGAATTGCGCGTTTCCGAATTGGTCGAGCTGGTGCTTGGGATAACCGGATCGTCATCGCGGACCGTCCGTCTGCCGCTGCCGGTAGACGACCCGCGCCGCCGGAAGCCTGATATCGGTCGAGCGATGGAATTGCTGGGCTGGCAGCCCGAGATCGCGCTTCGACAAGGCATTTTAGCGACGATCGACTGGTTCTCCGATCCGAATAACCGGTTGCCTGGCGACGCCGAGGACGCATTGCCGCTGATTGCCGCCGCGGAGTAGGACGGGGGAACAGGTGACCTCAGCTTTGCGCACCGTCGCCTTGATCGGCCTCGGCCTGATCGGGTCCTCGATCGCCCGTGCGGCTCGCGCGGAGATGCCCGAACTGCGGCT
>JBDSZD010000105.1:0-6616 GCA_039925325.1 Sphingomicrobium sp. | reverse complement strand
GGCGTATGTGGAAGCGCTCACGCTGATTTTCGAGGGCCGCGAAGTCCGCGCGGCATTGCTCTACACGGCGGAAGCGAAGCTGTTCGAACTTGCGGCTTGAGGGGCTCGGACCGAGTCCCCATATGGCTGCTCAATGACTGCTAGGAGTTTGCCGACATGGCCACAAAAATCGTTACCGACCAAAGCTTTGCCGCTGACGTGCTGGGAGCAGAAGGTCCCGTCGTCGTTGATTTTTGGGCGGAATGGTGCGGCCCATGCCGGATGATCGCCCCCGCGCTTGAAGAGATTTCCAACACACTTGGCGAGAAAGTGACCATCGCCAAACTCAACATCGACGAAAATCCCGACATTCCGGGCCGGTATGGCGTGCGCGGAATCCCGACGATGCTGTTGTTCAAGGATGGCCAGCCGGTCGCGCAAAAGGTTGGCGCCGCGCCGCGCAGCCAGATCCAGCAGTGGATCGAAAGTCAGCTCTAGTTGGGGTCCAGGAAGCGACGCCCGACCGTTCAATTGACTAAAACAGGGGCGCTGCCTACATCGCCAGCGCAATTGCCCGCGCTCGGGCGCGGCGTTTCGCCCGACCGACACGCGCCTTGGGTTTAAGGGATTTTGATGTTCGCCGCACTGGCCAAAAGCTTCTTCGGATCGGCTAACGACCGTTATGTCCGCGGCCTCGGCAAATATGTCGATGCCATCAACGGCTTCGAGCCGACGATCTCCGCGCTGACCGATGACGAATTGCGCGGGCAGACCGACATTTTCCGGCGCCGCCTGGCCGACGGGGTCATGCTCGACGATCTTCTTCCCGAAGCCTTCGCCACGGTGCGTGAGGCGGCCAAGCGGACGCTCGGTCAGCGCCACTATGACGTGCAGCTGATTGGGGGCATTGCGCTGCATCGCGGCGAGATCGCCGAAATGCGCACCGGCGAAGGCAAGACCCTGGTCGCGACCCTTGCGACCTACCTCAATGCCCTTCCGGGCAAGGGCGTCCACGTCGTTACCGTCAACGATTATCTCGCCCGCCGCGACGCCGAGTGGATGGGCCAGGTCTATCGCTTTCTGGGCCTGACCGTCGGCGTCATTGTTCCCAACATCAGCGAGGATGAGCGCCGTGAGGCCTACGGCAGCGATATCACCTATGCGACCAACAACGAGCTGGGCTTCGATTACCTGCGCGACAATATGAAATATTCGCGCGCGCAGATGGTCCAGCGCCCGTTCCACTTCGGCATTGTCGACGAGGTGGATTCCATCCTGATCGACGAGGCCCGGACACCGCTGATCATCTCTGGCCCAACCGACGACAAATCCGACCTCTACATTTCCGTCGACGCGATCGTGAAGACGTTCGTCGCGGAGGATTATGAGAAGGACGAGAAGCAGAAATCGGTGGTGCTGACCGAGGACGGCACCGAGAAAGCCGAGCGGATGCTGGAGGAGGCGGGCCTGATCGAGGGCCGCAACCTTTACGACATCGTCAATACGCAGGTGGTCCACCACCTCAACCAGGCGCTCAAGGCCAACGTCATGTTCCGCAAGGACATCGACTATATCGTCAAGGACGATAAGGTCATCATCATCGACGAATTTACCGGCCGGATGATGGACGGGCGGCGCTGGTCGGACGGCCTGCACCAGGCGGTCGAAGCCAAGGAAGGCGCGCAGATCGAACCCGAGAACCAGACTCTCGCATCGATCACCTTCCAGAATTATTTCCGCATGTACCCCAAGCTGTCCGGAATGACCGGCACGGCCCTGACCGAAGCCCCGGAATTCTTCGACATCTACAGGATGAACGTCGTCTCGATCCCGACCAACGTGGAGGTGCTGAGGAAGGACGACGACGACGAATTCTACAAGAATATCACCGACAAATTCGCCGCAATCGCCAAAGAGATCAAAGCGCGGCAGGAGAATGGCCAGCCGGTCCTGGTCGGAACGGTGTCGATCGAAAAGTCGGAGATGCTGTCGGAATTCCTCGACCGCGAAGGCATCCAGCATTCGGTGCTGAATGCCCGCTTCCACGAGCGGGAAGCGCATATCGTCGCTCAGGCGGGGAGCATGCGCGCGGTCACGATCGCCACCAACATGGCCGGCCGCGGCACCGACATCCAGCTTGGCGGCAACGTCGATTTCCGCATCGAAGACGAACTCAAGGACGTGCCCGACGGTACCGAGCGCGATCAGGCGATCGAGGAGATCAAGTCCGAGGTCGCCGAGCAAAAGCGGCTGGTGATCGAAGCCGGCGGACTGTTCGTTCTTGGCACCGAGCGCCACGAAAGCCGGCGGATCGACAATCAGCTGCGCGGACGTTCCGGACGGCAGGGCGACCCCGGCCTTTCGCGCTTCTATCTCAGCCTCGACGATGATCTGCTGCGCATCTTCGGGCCGGAGACGCTGTTCGCCCGATTGATGAACAAGAATCTTGAGGATGGCGAGGCGATTGTCTCCCCGTGGATATCCAAGGCGATCGAGACTGCGCAGAAAAAGGTCGAAGCGCGCAATTACGACATCCGCAAGCAGGTGGTCGAATTCGACGACGTGATGAACGATCAGCGCAAGGTGGTGTACGAGCAGCGCGCCGACATCATGGATGCGGACAACATCAGCGATGTCATCGCCGACATGCGCGCGGAAACCGTTGCATCGCTGGTCGCCGTGCATTGCCCGCCCGGGACATATCCGGAGCAGTGGGACGTCGCGGGCCTCAAGGAAGCCCTTGAGGTTGTGCTTGGCCTGCAGCCGCCGGTCGAGTCCTGGCTCGAAGAGGAAGCCGTCGACCCGGAAATGATTTCCGATCGGATTCAGCAACTGGCCGACGACACGATGGCGCAGAAGGTCGCCGATGCCGACCCGGAACGTTGGACGGACGTCGAGAAGAACGTCCTCCTGCAGACGCTCGACCATTTGTGGAAGGAGCATCTGGGGACGCTCGATGCCCTGCGCGCGGTCATCCATTTGCGCAGTTATGCGCAGAAAAAGCCGATCGACGAATATAAGCAGGAGGCGTTTCTGCTGTTCGAACGGCTGCTGATCGCGATCCGGGAAGAAGTGACGCGCGTCCTGATGCATGCGCAAGTGCAGTTCGACGAGCCGGGGCCGATGCCGTTCCTGCCCGATTTCATTACCCAGCACCTCGATCCGTTCTCGGGCGATGACGACACGGCCGACATCGATCCGTCGACCGGCGCGATCCTGTCGCGACTCCCGCCGATGAACATTCCGCGGCCCAGCTACCCGGCCAGCGACGGCGAGGCGGTGCCCGCGCCGACCAGCCGCAACTCCCCTTGCCCGTGCGGATCGGGCCAGAAGTATAAACATTGTCACGGGCAGATCGCCTGAACTCGGCACTGGACCGGACCGAGCTTCGGCTCGCCTATCGCGAAGATGAGGACAAGTTAGCGCTAACGCGCATCGGTCAAGCGCGCCTGGACCCGGAACGCGCGGCCGAAGCGAAGGCGATTGCGCGGGCGCTGGTGGAAGCTGTGCGATCGCACAAACCATCGGGCCTCGACGCTTTTCTCCACGCTTATGACCTTGGCAGCGACGAAGGGGTCGCACTCATGTGTCTGGCCGAAGCCCTGCTCCGCATTCCGGACGCGCACACAGCAGACGAATTGATCGCCGACAAGCTGTCCGGACCCGACTGGGCGGAGCAGCTCGGCGCATCCAGTTCCGCCTTCGTCAACGCCGCCAGCTTCTCGCTGCTCCTCACCGGACGGGTGCTCGACGGCGCGAATGATCGCAGCGATAATTGGCGGGCGGCGCTTGGCCGGGCCGTCGGTCGCCTCGGCGAACCGGTGGTGCGCACCGCCGTCAGTCAGGCGATGAAAATCCTCGGCCGCCAGTTCGTGTTCGGCCGCACCATCGACGAGGCCTTGCGCCGCGCTGCGCCGGAACGCGCCGCCGGTCTCAGCCACAGCTTCGACATGCTCGGTGAAGCCGCGCGAACGCATGAAGACGCGGCGCGCTACGCCCGCGCTTATGGCGACGCGCTGGACCGCATCGCCGAGCATGCAGAGGGCGGGTTCAAGCGCGCGCCCGGCATATCGGTCAAGCTGTCGGCACTCCACCCGCGCTATGAATATGGTCATGCCGAGGATGCCAAGGCGGCGATCATGCCGGTTGTGCGGGAGCTCGCGCTCAAGGCCAGCAGAGCCGACGTCCACTTCACCATCGACGCGGAGGAAGCCGACCGACTCGAACTGTCGCTCGACATTTTCGAAACGCTGCTGGCCGACGATGCATTATTCGCCAACGGCTGGAGCGGGTTCGGTCTGGCGGTCCAGGCTTATCAGAAGCGTGCGGTGCCCCTTTGCAATTGGGTTGTGAATGTCGCGCGTGCGCACCGCCGCCGCTTGATGGTCCGACTGGTCAAGGGCGCGTATTGGGACACGGAGATCAAGGCCGCGCAGGTCGCGGGGCTGTCCGATTATCCGGTGTTCACGCGCAAGGTCGCCACCGATGTCTCGTATCTCGCGTGCGCCAAGATTTTGCTGAGCGCGACCGACGTCATCTACCCCGCCTTCGCGACGCACAATGCGAACAGCATCGGCGCGATCAAGGCGCTCGCGAGAAAGGCGCAATTCGAGTTCCAGCGCCTGCACGGAATGGGCGAGGGGCTCTACGCCGAACTCGCCCGGATCGAGCAGGCGAATGGCGATGCGCCGACGCCCGTGCGCATTTATGCTCCGGTCGGCAGCCACAAGGAATTGCTTGCCTATCTTGTTCGCCGCTTGCTCGAGAATGGCGCGAATTCGAGCTTCGTGAACCGTATTGCGGACGAACATGTGTCGTCGGACGATTTGGTGACGGATCCTGTCGCGGAATTCGGCCAGCTCGAACCGAAGCGCAATTCGGCAATTGCCCTTCCGCGAGATATTTTCGGTGCGACGCGGCGGAATTCCGAAGGGCTTGATCTGTCGGACCCGCTGATAAGCCAACCTTTGCTGGACCGGCTTGCCCTGATCGAGGATCGCGTGTGGAGCGGCGGTGCGACGGGGTCGAAGGGCGGGCAAGGGCGCCCGGTGCTGTCGCCAAGCAATTCGCGGGCAGTCGTCGGCCACGTTACCGATGCGACCGAACAAGACATCGACAGCGCGGTCATTGCAGCCGCCGCCGCGCAGCCGGCGTGGGACCGGATGGGGGGCGTCGAGCGCGCTCGGCTGCTCGACCGCGCGGCTGAGCTGTTCGAGGAACAGCGGGAATTGCTGTTCTCCCTGTGTATCCGTGAAGGCGGCAAGACGCTGCCGGATGCGGTGCTGGAAGTCCGCGAAGCCGTCGATTTCCTGCGCTATTATGCCTTGGAAGCCCGCGATCGCTTCAGTTCGGGGCAAGTCCTCCCCGGGCCGACGGGCGAGCGCAACGAGCTCCGGCTTCATGGGCGCGGCGTGTTCGCGTGCATTTCGCCGTGGAATTTCCCGCTCGCGATCTTCATCGGACCCGTCGCCGCCGCACTTGCCGCCGGAAATTGCGCGATCGGCAAACCCGCCGAACAAACGCCGCTCATCGCGGCGCTCGCGGTTGAATTGATGCATCGGGCAGGGATTCCGGCCGATGTCGTTCAGCTTTTGCCCGGCGACGGCCGTGTCGGGACCGCGCTGACCGCGCATCCCGAAATCGCGGGCGTGGCCTTCACGGGCTCCACGGAAACGGCGCGCGCGATCAACCGCAGCCTTGCGGATCGCGACGGCCCGATCATCCCGCTGATCGCCGAGACCGGCGGCCAGAATGCGATGATCGTCGACAGCTCGGCCTTGCCCGAGCAGGTGACGCGTGATGTCGTGGCGTCCGCCTTCCAGAGCGCTGGTCAGCGCTGCTCGGCGTTGCGCGTCCTGTTCGTTCAGGACGACGTCGCCGACGCGATGATCGCGATGATCGCCGGGGCGATGGAGGCATTGACCATCGGTGACCCGCGCGACCTTGCGACCGATGTCGGGCCGGTGATCGACGCCGAAGCCAAAAGGGCGCTGGACGAGCATTTGGCGTGGCTCGACAAAAATGCTCGCCGCCTGTGCAAAGTCGATCTTCCGCCCGGCACGGAAAGCGGCCACTTCGTTGCTCCCGCAATGTATGAGATCAACGCGCTAAGCGACTTGAACCGTGAGAATTTCGGTCCGATCCTGCACGTCGTGCGCTTTGCCGCGGAAGATCTCGGCCGCGTTGTCGATGACATCAACGCCACGGGCTATGGTCTCACGCTCGGTCTGCAAAGCCGCATCGACACCACCCGCGACTTCGTCCAGCAACGCGCACGCGTCGGCAATTTCTACGTCAACCGCAACCAGATCGGCGCGGTGGTCGAAAGCCAGCCGTTCGGCGGCGAAGGGCTGTCTGGCACGGGGCCGAAGGCCGGCGGGCCGCATTATCTGGCGCGCTTTGCCACTGAACGGGTGACCTGCATCGACACGACGGCAGCCGGCGGCAATGCCAGCCTGATGGCTGCGCTCGAGGGGTAGTTAGAGTGATTATTTACCGGAATGTCCGCTGTGGGTGATGGGGTGGACGCCCCCCGACGGCATTGATGTGCCAAAGTGGAGGTGTTGAACACCACTTGAGGGAGGCGTCCGTGTCGGAAGTTAGCATAATCGGGTTGGATATCGCCAAGCATGTTTTT
>JBDSZD010000104.1:0-6319 GCA_039925325.1 Sphingomicrobium sp. | reverse complement strand
CGGTGGAGCGGCCGGTGCCGTCGGCCGGACATCGACCGGAGGCGGCAGCGGGTTCGCCGCGCGGGGAGTTGGCTTGACGGGGGCGACAGCAACTCTGGGCTTTACAGGTGCAGCTGGCGCGGTCGTCACACTTGGCGCGGGCGGCGGCGTACCGGCACTGGTTGCGGGGGGCTCAACCGGTGCAGGCGGACTAGCCGGCGCGACGGCTTCGCGCGGACGCGCAATCGCGGCGCGCAATTCGTCGAGCAACTGGTCTCGTAACGAACGCGGCCTCGGCGTCACCGGTTCGGTCTGTGCAGGCGCCGCGACAGTGGTTTGATCTGTCCCGACGACCTGATCGACCGGTGCGCCGTCCGCGCGTTGGGGACCGGACGCGGTTCCGGTAAGCAGCAAGGCAGCCGTCAATTCGGCGAGTGCGGATCGCATGGTTCCCTCCCCAGGATTCCGGACTGCAATTCCCGCTTATTGCGGCACGCTGTCAAGCCGCGCCCCGCGAGCACGATCCCAGCGAATAAACGGAGCGCGCAGCGCCCAGACCGATTAAGTCTGTAAAGGTCGCTTGACAATGCCTAACGATGTAGTAAAGGTCGCTTTACTCAATGTGAAGGACGCTTGCCATGACCAATCAGCTTTCCGCTGGAAATGCAGCCAGGATATGGATCGGTGCTTATCTAATTGCGACTTTCGGAAGCGGCGTGCTGGCGAAGACCGGCGTGATCCCGGGATGGCCGGGACTGGCGCTGTTCCTTTCCTCATTCCTGCTGCTCTTCCCGCTGGTCCGCGCCACCGAGCGCGCGCAGGACGCGTGCGGCGTAAGTTCGAAGGCGCTGCGCCGGTACAATCGGCGAGTGCTGGTGGCCTCGATGATCTATGTCGTGGCGCTGTTTTCAGGAATTGGAGTCGTTCGCTACCTTGACCCCCCGACGATTGTCCGCGCCATTCTCGCTCTGGCGGTGGCGCTTCCAATTATCTTCATCATCCGAGCAATGGCGTTGCTTTTGAAGGAAGAGACAGACGAATATCTGCGCATGCGCTTGGTCGAACAATCGCTGATTGCGACCGGCTTCGTGCTGACCGTGGCGACGCTTTACGGCTTCCTCAATACCTTCGATCTCGCGCCGCGAGTGGATGCCTGGGTAGTCGTCCCGCTGTGGGCCCTGGGACTCGGCCTCGGCCGCTTGTTCCGGAGGGATCCCTCGTGCTGAACAAACTCAAGGTGCTCCGGGCCATGCGCGACTGGAGCCAAGGTGACCTTGCCGACAAGCTCGACGTGTCCCGCCAGAGCGTCAACGCGATCGAGACCGGCAAGTACGATCCCTCGCTGCCGCTCGCATTCCGCATCGCCGAACTGTTCGACCTACCGATCGAGGAGATTTTCACCTCTCCGTCCAAATCCTCCAACTGAATTCCTTCAGGAGAATGAGCATGCGTGTTTGTGCATTGATCCTTGCCGCCCTGGCCGCTTCTACCCTCCACTGGTCCGCTCCTTCGACCGCAGCCCCAATAGCGGTGTCCCCATCGGCCGAGGTCCGCCTGCCGCATATTTCGGTGGTGAGCATGGGTAAGGGCGATCCGGTGGTGCTGATCCCCGGCCTCGCGAGCCCCCGCGCAGTGTGGGACGGCATCGCGCCGCAACTCGCCAGGACGCATCGAGTCCTGCTCGTCCAGGTCAACGGCTTCGGCGGCGATGGGCCTGGCGGCAACGCGCAAGGCGGAATCCTGCCCGGCGCGGTCGCTGACCTGACCTCTTATCTGGCGAAGGAGAAAATCGAGCGCCCGGCCGTGATCGGCCATTCCATGGGCGGACTTTTGGGCATGATGATTGCGCGGGATCATCCCGACGCCGTCGGGAAGCTGATGATCATCGATACCTTGCCCTTCTTCGGCGTGGTGATGAGCCCGGGCGCAACAGTCGAGGGCATGCGCCCAATCGCCGAGCAATTGCGATCGATGGTCGCGAACGGACCTGCTGCGACGCAAGCACCGCCGAACATGTCGCTGACCGACGCCGGCAATGCGAAGGTGCTTGAGTGGCTCCGCGCTTCCGACAAGGCGGTGGCGGGTCAGGCGATGTTCGAGGACCTGTTAACGGATTTCCGCCCCGACGTGCCGTCGCTGGCCGGGCGCCCAGTGACCGTCGTGTACGCGGTTCCGAGCGCCGAGCTGACGCGCGGCCTCTATGCGGACGCATATGCGAAGCTGCCCGGAGTGACGCTCATTCCCATCGACAAGAGCGCGCACTTCGTGATGCTCGACCAGCCCGAAGCTTTCTCGGCAGCGGTAAGAACGTTCCTCGGCGACTAATCCGGCGAGTGTCCGCAGGGGGCTTGCTAACCGCCGCCGCCGCGTGCAGCTTGCCTTTGCTCGGGGGCGAGGGGGAATAAATTGGATAGTCGGCAGGAATGGGCGGCGCCTGAACCGGCGCGCGCAATCGGGTTCACGGGCAACTGGCGCGAATATCTGCCGATCGCCATCACCAATGCGCTGCTGATCATCGTCACGCTGGGTATCTATCGCTTCTGGGCCGCGGCCCGGCAGCGGCGCTACCTGTGGTCGCATACCGAGCTGATCGACGACCGGCTCGAATGGACGGGAACTGGCAAGGAGATGTTCATCGGCTTCCTGATCGTCGTTGCGATCCTGTTGCCGTTCTTCCTGTTCATCCAGTTCCTGTTCCCGGCAATGGTTGCGCGCGGCAATGAAGCGGCGGCGGGCGTCATCATGGCGGTCTTCTACATTGGGCTGATCTATCTCGGTGGCCTCGCCCGCTTCCGCGCCCTTCGCTATCGGCTGTCCCGAACCCGCTGGCACGGCATCCGCGGCGGCAGCAATGATCCGGGCTGGAAATATGGCGGCGAATATCTCGGTCGTACTTTGCTTACCGCCCTGACCATGTTCATCATCTTCCCGTGGGCGGCCACCCGGCTGTGGAATGGGCGCTGGAACGCAATGAGCTTCGGGCCGCTGCAATTCCGCGCCGACCTGACGGCCGATGGCCTCAAGCGACGCTGGGCTGCAGTGTATCTCGTCCCGTTCGCCGCGCTGTTAGTAGCAGCCGTCATAGGAGCGGTCGTTGGCGTAATTGCAATGGCTGGTGAAAATAAACTGAGCCCGAGCGTGTTTATGATCATCGGCGCCATCTTCGTCCTCTTTTACCTGGCGGTCCCGCTCATGACGCTGCACTGGTTCGCAAAATTCTACCGCAAAGCGGCGACCGGGACGACGCTTGGCGACCTGTCATTTTCGTTCGATGCGACCACTTGGGGTTGGCTCAAGCTGTTCCTCGGCAATATCGCGCTGGCGGTCGTCACGCTGGGATTCGGGCTGACCTATTGGGGATATCGCAACTGGTCCTTCATCGTGCGGCATCTGCATGTCCACGGGTCGGTCGACTTAAGCCAGCTGACCCAATCCACCGCTCGCGCTCCGGGCGAAGCGGAAGGTTTTGCCGACATGTTCGACGTCGGCGCTATCTGATGCGGTGACCATGTTCGAAGCGAAGCTGTACGACGGGATCACTGCGCACCGGCACGACGCACACGCCGACATGCAGGCGGACGCGATCCTGCTGAGGCAGGACAGCGGTTGGACCGACCAGGTTGCCAAGTCCCTGTTGCATCGGCTCGACGGGGACGGTTCCACCATCCGGCTCGGCCGCACCGATATCGACGGTTGGCGGCTGATCCTTCCGCCGGAAGCGCGCGTGGCGGTGTCCGCGCTTTTGGGGGGTGAGGAACGGTACGGTCGCTGGATCGATCGCATCGGGCTGCTGCCAGCGCTGGCGGTCTTCGGCGTGCTGGCGGCAGGCGTCCTGCTGGTCGGACATTTCGCGCCGCAATGGGTCGCTCCGCATGTTCCGGAGCAGTGGGAGCGCAACGTCGGCGACGCGATCGTCGGCGATTTCGGCGACAATCGCTGCCGCAATCCAGCCGGACAGAGAGCGCTTGAGGCCATGGCCGAACGGCTTGAGCCCGGTTCGACCCGTGGCCCCAACCGCCTCCGGCTGGCGGCGCTCGACATCAACATGTTCAATGCGGCGGCGCTCCCGGGCGGACACATCGTGGTGTTCAAAACCGCCATCACGGAGACAGAAGATCCCGACGCGCTGGCCGGCGTACTTGCCCACGAAATCGCTCATGTACGCCGCCGCCATGTGACCCAGGCGCTGATCCGCGAACTCGGAATCGGCGCGTTGATCCGGCTATTCGCCGGCGATATCGGAGCCAACGCCCAGCAGATCGTCGCCTTAAACTATACTCGAAGCAACGAGGCCGAAGCGGACTCGGACGCGATCGTCATGCTCCGGCGGGCGGGCATTTCGCCCAAGCCGACCGCCGCTCTGTTCCGCAAGCTTGGCGAACACGAGGCAGACGGTTCAAGCTACAATGCGGAGTTTTTGCAAAGCCATCCCTTAAGCTCCAACCGTGCCCGCAAATTCGACACCGCCTTCGACGCCAACACCCGTTACACGCGCGCGCTGACGCAGAGTCAGGCCGACGACCTCTTCAACATCTGTTGGAAACGCTAGCCTTCACGGCCGCCGCCACACCCGCACATAATCGACCTCAAACCTTTGCGGGAATACGCTGTCGTCCATGCCCTTGGGCGCGGCCCAGTCGCCGCCGAGCGCGAGGTTCAAGATCAGGTGAAACGGCTTGTCGAACGGCCAGGCGCCGGCTCCGCCGGGCCGGTCGTTCCGAACGCGCATGTAGGCGCGATCGTCGACGCCGATGAGTATCGCGTCCGGTCGCCAGTCGAGCTGGTAGCGATGGAATTCGCTGCAGGCGGTGGGCAGCGGCGTTTTCGATCCGCGGCCGGTCTGCTTGGCATGGTTGAACAAAGCAGTGTGGAGGTTCGCGTGGACTATCCTTGGCTCGGATCCGATATGTTCGAGGATGTCGATCTCGCCGCCGTCGGGCCACGGCGCGCTGCCTTCGGGCATCATCCAGATCGCCGGCCAGGTGCCGTAGGCGCAAGGCAATTTCGCGCGGATCTCGAAGAAGCCGTAGGTCGAGCTGGCCTTATTCTTCGTGACGATCTTGGCCGAACTGTAGCGCTGCCCGCCATAATCGCCGAACCGCCGGATCGTCTTGGCATCGTGGCGAGCCTCGATGATCAGCACGCCCTGTTCGATCCGAAGGTTCTGGCGGCGGTCGGCGGAATAATATTGCAGTTCCTTATTGTACCAGCCTTGCTTGTTGCGCGCAGTGTCGAAGCTCCATTTTGAGCGGTCGAGCCGCTTGCCGCTAAATTCGTCGCGCCAGGCGGGTTGGCCGACTGGCACCTGCATCGGTGCATTCACCTGTGCATCGTTGCCGGCAAATGTCGGTTCCTGCGCCGCCGCGATTGTCAGCATTAGTAAACCGAGCATCCTACCTCCCGCGCATTCCACTAGGCCGAAGCTGCACCCGGCACCTATATGCACTGGCCGCACTGGAGACGAGAGCCCTTGGACATCGCTTATCTGAATTCAGCACTAGGACAGCGTATCGCCTGCCGTCGGCGCGAAGGCGAAGAGCCGACGATTGTGTTCTTGCCCGGCTACGCGTCCGACATGGAGGGAGCGAAGGCCCAGGCGGTCGATGCCTTCGCAGCCGAGCGGGGGATCGGGATGCTCCGCTTCGATTATTCCGGGACTGGCGCATCGGACGGGTCGTTCGATCAGGGAACGCTAGACGGCTGGCTCGACGAGAGTCTGGCAGTGATCGACCAACTGACGGTCGGACCTTTGGTCCTTGTGGGTTCGTCGATGGGCGGTTGGCTGGCGCTGCTGCTCGCGCTCCGGCGTGCCGACCGGGTGCGCGGGATTGTCGGGATCGCGGCCGCTCCGGACTTTACCGAATGGGCGTTCGGAGCGGAGGATCGCGCGACGCTCGAGCGGGACGGGCGGATCGCGGAGCCGAATGCGGACGGAACGCCGGGGCGTTTCTTCACCCGCGCTTTCTGGGAATCGGGACAGCAGCTGCGCGTGATGGACTCAGTGATCCCCGTCGATTGCCGCGTGCGCCTTGTGCATGGCGACGCCGACTCCGCCGTGCCGGTGCGCATCGCAACGCATCTGATGCAGCAACTGCGCTCGGCGGATGTCCAGCTGACGATCATCAAAAGCGGTGGACACCGCCTCTCGGCCCCGCACGAGATCGGGACCATCTTGAGCGTGCTGGCGGAACTTAGCGGCAGCCGTTGACGCTGGCCGAGCCGTAGATTCGGTTGGTGCACGACGGTCGTCCCTTAAGGTCAACGACGGCGGTTCCGTAAGCATCGATCTTGGCGGTGTTGGCGACGGAAAGCTTGACGTCGGCCGGACCTTCCGCAGCGA
>JBDSZD010000103.1:0-2436 GCA_039925325.1 Sphingomicrobium sp. | reverse complement strand
GGGACCCTCGCCAAGCGCTTCGCCGCCAAGGAAGCCTTCGCAAAAGCCGTCGGCACCGGCTTCAAGCGCGGCGTGTTCATGAAGGATATCGGCGTCGTCAACGCTCCATCGGGTGCGCCGACCCTCCAGTTGACCGGCGGTGCCAAGGCGCAGCTTGACGCCCTTGCGCCGGCGGGCCACGCGCTCGATATTCACCTGACCATGACCGACGATCACCCCTGGGCGCAGGCCTTCGTCATATTGTTCGCACGCAAGATGGAGTCCTGATTGAGCGACAGCGTTCCCCCGGCAGCCGTCGCTGCGGATCCGCCAGCCGACCTGAAAACCGAGGCTCAGCCGGAGCCTCGCAAGGGGTCCGCAGTGTGGCACGAGATCAAGGGAATCTTGTGGGTGCTGGTCGCGGTGCTGCTGTTCCACAGCTTTATCGCCAAGCCATTCTACATCCCGTCGGAATCGATGATGCCGGGGCTGCTCAAGGGCGATCGGCTGGTGGTGACCAAATATCCCTATGGCTGGTCCCATGTCTCGCCGACCATCCCCAACCCCGCGGCGATCTTCCGCTCGGTCGTTCTGCGCACCGGCGAAGGCTGGGGAATCACCTTGCCGTTCCAGGAAGGCAGGATGTTCGGCAAGATGCCGACACCCGGCGACATCGTCATCGTCACCCCACCCGGATCGAATGAGGATTATATCAAGCGCGTCATCGGCGTTCCCGGCGACACCATCGAAATGCGCAGGAGCCGGCTGATTCTCAATGGCCGCCCGGTGAAGGCCGAACGCAGGCCTGATCGACTCATCCCCGTCGACGCCAACGTACCTTGTGGGCTCGAGTTCTCGGGCGCGTTCACGCAGGTTGAAGGCCGCAATGTCTGCCGGCTCCCGATCTTTCGCGAAACGCTTCCCAACGGGGCAAGCTACGACACCATCGATCTCGGCGAAGGGGAAAGTGAGGGCGACAATTACGGCCCCGTCCTAATCCCTCCGGGCCATGTGTTCCTGATGGGCGACAATCGCGACCGCAGCGCTGACAGCCGCTATCCGCTCGGATCGCCCCAGAACGGCCTCGGCGGCCCGGTCCCGTGGGAAAATATCGGCGGCCGCGCCGAGTTCATCACTTTCTCGCTGACCGGCTCCAGCCCCTTCTCGTTCCGTTCGGGCCGCGCGGGCACGTCGCTGCGGGCGAACGGCGGCTGATGGCCGAGTTGCCGACGATCGAGCCGCACGTCGAGCGGCCTGGGCCGGCGGAATTCCGCGATCCATTTGTCCGGCGGGAGCTTCAGCGTGCGTCGGTCTGGGTCGGCGTCGCCCTGCTGGTCGCCGCCATCATTTTCCTCGCCCAACCGCTGCTGCTCATCATTGGCGGAATGGTGTTCGCGGTGGTGCTCGACGGCGGCGCGCGCGCGCTCGGCCGGGTGCTGCCGATTGGCCGCGGTTGGCGCCTGCTGATAACCATCCTGCTCGGCCTCGGCTTCGTCGGCTGGGTGTTTTATTATGCGGGGACGACCTTCGCGGATCAGGCCGGAACACTGCGCCTGGTGGTGGAGGCACAAGTGACGAAACTCTACGCCTGGGCGCAGGGCATGGGCCTCGTGACCGACCCGACCCCGGGGAGCATCGGTCAGCAATTGCTGGGCTCGGTCGGCCGGCTCACGTCCGCGGTCGGAAGTGCGCTCGGGGCGGTCACCAGCGCCTTGCTGATCTTCGTGATCGGCATCTTCATCGCCGTCGAGCCGCACCTGTATGACCGCGGAGTCGCCTGGATGCTGCCGCTGCGCCACCGCGACCGCTTCTACGCGATTACCGACAAGGTCGGCTTCACGCTGCGCCGCTTGCTGTTCGGGCGGATCGTCGGAATGGTGTTCGAAGGCGTCTTCACTTGGTTCATGCTCGCCTGGGTCAGCCGGATGATCGGGATTGAGCCGATTCCGATGGCCGCGCTGCTCGGCTTGATCACCGGCATCCTCGCGTTCATCCCCAACATCGGTGCGATCGTTTCGGGGCTGCTGATGGTCGCCGTCGGCTTCAGCGCGGGACCGAGCGAGGGGCTGTTCGCGATCTTCGTCTATTTCTCGGTGCAGAATATCGACGGCTATCTGATCCTGCCGTACATCGCGCGGCGCACCGTCGATCTCGCACCTGCAGTCGTGCTCGCGGCCCAGTTGATCCTTGGCGCCTTGCTTGGCTTCCTCGGGCTGCTGTTGGCGGATTCGATCCTGGCGACGATCAAGGTCGTGCTTCAGGAACTCAGCAAATATCGGGCGCGCGACGAAGGCGAGGGACCACAGATCGTTTCGGCTTCTGCCGCTATTGGCCCGGCTGACCCTGTTGCTGCATCTGCTGCATCAACATCTGCTGGCGCATCATAGCGGCCCCGCCGCGCTGCACCTTGCGGACCTGAACCTGAAAATTGAGATCGGTGTTCGGCGGAAATCCCGG
>JBDSZD010000102.1:0-2741 GCA_039925325.1 Sphingomicrobium sp. | reverse complement strand
CACCGCAAGCGCTTTCCGGACACCGCGCTGGTGGCCGCATATATGACCGACTTCCCGACGGTTTATGTCGAGCGCCCGTTCTCAAAATTTCTGGGGCGAACAGTGGGGAGCGCGGCCAGCCGCTTGTGTTATCGCTATTGCGGATCGCTGTTTCACCGCTTCGACAGCGTGTTTGCACTGAGTGAAAATGGCGGGGCGGCCAAATTGCGCGACATGGGCGTGCCGAATGTCGACGTCGTCGGCCTCGGCGTCGAGCTCGGCGACTTCGGGCCGTCGCGCCGTGACCCGCGCCTGCGACTTTCGCTCGGGTTGAACGACCGCCAGCCATTGCTGATTTACGTCGGACGGCTCGACATCGAAAAGCGGCCCGACGTGGTGGTGGACGCGTTCCGCCGCTTGCCGGAATCGCTTGGCGCGCGGTTGGTCCTCCTCGGCGAGGGTCCGCTTCGGCAGCAGATCGGGGAGCTCGGCGACAATCGTATCTCGATGCCGGGGTACGTCCGCGACCGCGGCGATCTTGCGCGCTGGTTGGCAAGCGCGGACATCTACGTCTCTGCGATGGCCGACGAGACTTTCGGCATTTCTATCATTGAGGCCCAGGCGTCCGGGCTGCCGGTCGTCGGCGTTGCGGCCGGCGCGATGATCGACCGCGTGCCGACCCATAGCGGGCTGCTCGGCCCGGTCGGCGACAGCGAAACGATGGCAGCCAATATCCTCGCCGTCTGGAACGGGGACCGCGCATCGATGGCCGACTGCGCTGTCCAGGAAGCGCGTCAATATAGCTGGGACAAGAGCATGGAGGCCCTGTTCGGCCGGGTCTATCCTGGCGCGCTTGGACGGCGAACGGCGCACCCGCCGCAACCCTCCGTCGCCGCATCCACACCGCTCGCGAGAGCCTAGCCGCCACTTTGCATTGCTGCCCGCGCGTGGCAGAGGCCCGGTGTGGACGCGCCATATTCCCTGCTTCAGCAGATCGATACCGGCATAGCGCGCCTGCTCGCGCCAAACCCGTCCGCGTTTACGTTCACGGGAACGCAGACCTATCTGGTCGGGGAGCGTGCAGTTGCGGTGATCGACCCGGGTCCGGACGCTCCGGAGCATATCGAGGCTCTGCTGCGAGCGATTGCCGGGAGACCAGTTGCGGCCATCATGTGCACGCACACGCACCGCGACCATAGCCCGGCGGCGCGGCTGCTCGCGGAGGCGACGGGAGCGCCGATCGTCGGATGTGCGGCGCTCGCGCTTGAAGATGTTGGGCCGCGTGCCGATGCCGCGTTCGACGGAGACTATCGACCCGACCGCGAGTTGACGGACGGGGAGTCCATCGAATTCGACGGGCGGAGGCTCACCGCCGTCGCGACTCCTGGCCACACATCCAACCACCTCTGCTTTGCCGACGAGCAGTCGGGCGCGTTGTTCACTGGCGACCATGTGATGGGCTGGTCGACGACGGTCGTGGTGCCGCCCGACGGCGACATGGCGGACTATATGGCGAGCCTCCAGAAGCTGCAGGCGCGCGCGGACCGCATCTATTACCCGGCGCACGGGCCCGCGGTTGACAGGCCGCAGCAGCTTGTGCGCGGAATGCTGGGGCATCGTATGCAGCGCGAACGGCAGATCCTCCGCATCATCGGCGAGCGGGCCTCACCGATTCCCGATATCGTCAGCAAGGCCTATCCCGCACTCGATCGCCGGCTGGTCCTGGCCGCTGGAGGATCGGTGTTTGCGCATCTGCTGGACCTTGAACGGCGCGGACTCGTTATTCGCGCGGGAGAGACATGGTCGACACGCGTTTGAACAAGCCGCTCGTTGCCGGAGCAATCGCCGTGGCGCTGCTGATCGGGGTGCTGATCGGCGGCGTATTGGGCGTATTCGACCGTCTGTTCGGCGGTGGAAGCCCCGCCACGATCGCCACCGCAAGCCTGGAATCGATGCGCGCGCAAAACCGGCTCAATGTCTTCGCCGCGCGCTATGTTTCGGTCACGACGTCGAAGGTCAACAGGCTCGGTTTCGCTACCGAACGGACGCTGATCCTTCCCGGCGACGTGCGTTACGAAGTCGATTTGGTCAAGCTCCAGCAGCGAGACGTAGACTGGGATGACAGCACTAAAACTCTCAATATACGCATTCCCGAAGTGGAGATTGCGGGGCCGGAAGTCGATCTAGCGGCGGCGCGGGAATATGGCGGTGGCGGGATCGTCGGCGCGCTCACCAACGCCGGGCCGGGCCTCGACCAGGCCAATCGTGCGGCCGCCGTCGCCGATTTGCGCAAGCAGGCTCAGGCGCAGGTGCCGATGCGGCTTGCGCGGGAGGCGGCGCGGGCGGCGATCCAGCGCAGCTTCGCGATGCCATTGACCGCAGCCGGTTATGGCGACGTGAAGGTCGTAGCGCGCTTCGCCGGAGAAGCGGCAACCCCGGATCCAAGCTATATCGACCATTCGCGCAGTTATAATGAAGTGCTCGAAGAAGCGCGGCAGAAGCGCCGCTAACGGCTTTTCTGCCGGGCGCCGATTGGATATAAGCTGCCTGGGCTTCTGGGGAGAAGCGAAGAGGGGCATTGATGGCGGCACAGTTTGAAGCATCGGGCGCGACCGTACGCGCGCCGCAACGCGGATATATGGCGGATCAGGGCTTTTTCGTTCGCTATGCCGTTGTTATCGCGATTTTTATCATTTTTGGCTTCGTCCAGTTCGGGCTTCGCGGATTCGCCGACGTTCGCACCGCTCCGCCCCTGGTCCATC
>JBDSZD010000101.1:0-5040 GCA_039925325.1 Sphingomicrobium sp. | reverse complement strand
GGCGCGTCCTTGCCGAGCAGGGTCTGGGTGCGGACCACCATGTCCTTGAGGATGTGGTTGAGCGCATGGCCGATGTGGATATCGCCATTGGCATAAGGCGGGCCGTCGTGGAGGATGAACTTTTCGCGGCCATCGCGGGCGCGGCGGACCTGATTGTAGAGGTCGTCGCTCTCCCACTTGGCAAGGATCGCCGGCTCCTTCTGCGGCAGCCCGGCTTTCATCGGAAAGTCGGTCTTGGGCAGGAAGACGGTTTGGCGGTAATCTGGTTTTTCAGGAGCGTCGGACATTGGTTGCGCGCTCTAGCGGTTGAGTGGGGGGATGCAAACCAGCAAGCTCCTCCCCGGGACGGGGAGGGGGCCCGCCCGCAGGGTGGTGGAGGGGGCCCGCCTCTCCGCCGCGTCGGTCGTGGGCCCCCTCCACCATTGCGCTTCGCTCCATGGTCCCCCTCCCCGTCCCGGGGAGGAGCCTTAATCCTGCTCCCGCCGCCTTTGCAGCGCTGCCTCTGCCGCCTTGATTTGCGCTTCGGTTCGGAAGTCCCGGCGGGGGCGCAGGGCGGGGCCGACGGTCCAGATGTCCTCGACCCAGATGTAGCCGTTGAAGCTGTCGGGAATCTTGCCCAATTGTTCCGGAAGATCGAGTCCCTTGCTGGCCGAGGGACCGGTGACGATCACTCGGGCGCCGACCTTCTTCATTCGGTCGATAAGGCGGTTGGGCCAGCCCCACGCGACCGCTTGATAATTGAGCGGGAGGATCAGGGTTCCGTTGCGGCAGCTTTCGGGTACGATCGTGGTCCAGCCGTAGAGCAGATAATCCCTGGTGCACGTCTTCGCCTCGTCGGGACTCCAGGTCCAGGCATCGGGATAGATCTGCCGGATACGCGCGACTGGTCGTTGTCCGCCGTAAAATGCGTCGCGGCTCTTCGCAACGTCCCGGCGGGCGGCTTTCAATGCGGCCGCGAGCAGGTCGGCCTCGGCCGGGTCGTTGCTCTTGAAGTTGAACATGATTGGGGTGGAGTTGGCGGCCAGCGCCTCCTCCAGCGTCGGCATTGCGCCGCGCCCGGTCCCGCGGAAGGGAAAGGTCTTGCCCCCGTCGGCGGTATAACCGTGCGCAATGTCGAGCGCCTTCAGCTCGGCCATGGTCTTGGCCCGGATCTCGCCCTTGCCGTCGGTGCGGCAATCGAGAGTCCAGTCGTGGAACACAGCAATCTTGCCGTCGGCGGTTGGGGCGATGTCGATCTCCACCATGTCGGCCCGAAACCGCGCCGCCCCCTGCATCGAACGCACGGTATTTTCCTGATAATCGTGGATCGGCGGCTCGATCCGCGTCGCGGTGCAGCCGGTGTATCGGTCGAGGCCCTTGCGGTTGAATTGCTGATAAATTCCGCGATGCGCGATCAGCTTCACACCGCCCTGCGGGGCCGGCGCGAGCCAAGAGGCATTGATGAAGGTCAGCAGCAGGAGGACCATCGCAATTGCGAACGCCACCAGCTTCAGTCTTTGCCCAAGCTTCTGCTTCAAGCGGGAAGCGCCAACAGCTTGCGCGCCTCGGTTTCATCTTGCCGCATCCGCCGAGTCAGCGCGTCGACATCCGCGAACTTCTGCTCGGGCCGGATGTAGTGGTGAAGTGCAACCTCGATCCTGCGGCCGTAAAGGTCGCCGTCGAAGCCGAAGATGAAGGTTTCGAGCAGCTCGACCGGCGGGTCGAAGGTCGGGCGGGTGCCGAGGTTGGCGACTCCGAAATGTTCGGTGCCGTCGTCGAGCGTGACGCTGACCGCGTAGATTCCGTAGGCCGGGCGCTGATAGGGGCCGAGCGTGAGATTGGCGGTCGGATAGCCCATTGCGCGGCCGCGCCGGTCGCCGGATTGCACCAGCCCTTCGATGGCGAACGGGCGGCTGAGCAGGCGCGTCGCGCTGCCCGGGTCACCATCGCTCAACGCTTCGCGGATTCGGCTGGATGAGACCGGGTGACCGTCGAGCGTGACCGGGGCGACAGCTTCGGCGATGATGCCGTGCTGGGCCCCAAGCTCGCGCAGCACCTGCGCATTGCCGCCGCGCCGATAGCCGAAGGTGAAGTCGTCGCCCGTGACCACGCCGGCCGCGCCGACACGCTCGCCGAGCAGCCGGGCGACGAAATCCTCGGCGCTGGTGGCGGCAAGTTCCGGACCGAACTCGAACACCAGCATGGCGTCGGCGCCCGCGTGGGCGAACAAGCGCTCGCGCTGGTCGAGAGTGGTCAGACGGAACGGCGGCGCGTCGGGCTGGAAATGGCGCACCGGATGGGGATCGAAGGTGGCAACGATCACGGGGCGCTGTTCGTGGTGTCCGCGCGCCACGGCGCGGCCGACAACCGCCTGGTGACCCAAATGAAAACCATCGAAATTGCCGAGCGCGACGATTGCCCCCCGCAGGCGATCGGGAATGCGGGTCTGGAGGCTTAGCCGCTGCATGGCGGGGCTGTATCCGTGCGCAGCGTGCACAGCAATCGCTGCAGCCGTCATGCGAGTGAATCGCATGACGTCGGACGGGCTCGGCAGGTGCCGACCCGCCGGCCGGCTTGCGCGGGCTCTGCGCGCTGCTCGAGGATTGCGGTGCAATCTCTCGCTGCGCTCGGCCGCTTAACCGTTGACTCCTACGGTCGAGAACCCTATTTCGCGCTCATCCCGACCACGTGGTTCCCGGCGGCGCATTCGTGCGCGCGTCGGTTTTGCGTTTTCGGGCCTTCAAGCGTCGAGATGGGCGGACAATCCCGCCTGTGGAGCTAGAAAAAAGGAATTAGAGACTTGGCACGTATCGCGGGCGTCAACATCCCGACCAACAAGCGCGTTGAAATCGCGCTCACCTATATCCACGGAATCGGCCGCACCAAGGCCAAGCAAATCGCCGACAAGCTCGGCATCACGGCCGATCGGCGGGTCCAGGACCTGACCGACCAGGAAGTGCTGCACATCCGCGAGGCGATCGATGCCGATCATATGGTCGAGGGCGATCTGCGCCGCCAGACTTCGATGAACATTAAGCGGCTGATGGACCTCGCCTGCTATCGTGGGCTTCGCCATCGCAAAGGACTGCCGGTTCGCGGCCAGCGCACCCACACCAATGCGCGCACGCGCAAGGGTAAGGCCAAGCCGATCGCCGGCAAGAAGAAGTAATGATCGTCGGTACGACGCTTCTTTTACTTTTTCTCAGCCGCCGCATTCAGCAGCTTCGATTTCAAGGATTTAGGACATGGCTCAAGCACCCCAGCGCATCAAGCGCCGCGAGCGCAAGAACATCACTTCCGGCGTTGCGCACGTAAACGCCAGCTTCAACAATACGATGATCACCATCACCGATGCGCAGGGCAACGCCATTGCGTGGAGCTCGGCGGGAACGATGGGCTTCAAGGGCAGCCGCAAGTCGACCCCTTATGCGGCGCAGGTGGCAGCCGAAGACGCCGGCAAGAAGGCGGCGGAACATGGCGTCCGCACGCTCGAAGTCGAAGTGAAGGGTCCAGGCTCGGGCCGCGAGAGCGCGCTTCGGGCGCTGCAGGCGGTGGGTTTCCAGATCACCTCGATCCGCGACGTCACCCCGATCCCGCATAACGGGGTCCGTCCGTCCAAGCGGCGCCGTGTCTGATCGAATATGGGTCGCCGCCGCGGTCTCCTGAGAGGCACGTGGCAGTTTAGAATTTTATCAGGCGGGGGACGCTCCGCCAAAGGGCAGGAAGACACATGGCCGTCAACGCAAAGAATTGGCAGGAACTCAAGAAGCCCAACAGCCTGGAGCGTAAGCCCGGCACCGACAGCCGCCGCAAGGCGGTGTTCGTCGCCGAACCGCTCGAGCGCGGGTTCGGGATGACGCTCGGCAACTCGCTTCGGCGGGTGTTGCTGTCGTCGCTCCAGGGCGCAGCCGTCACGTCGCTCAAGATCGAGGGCGTGCTGCACGAATTTTCGAGCCTGACCGGCGTGCGCGAGGACGTTACCGATATCGTCCTCAACGTGAAGCAGATCGCGCTCAAGATGGAAGGCGAGGGTCCCAAGCGGCTCCAGCTGTCCGCGACCGGTCCGGCGGACGTGACCGCGGGCATGATCGCCACCTCGGGCGACATCGAAGTCACCAATCCCGATCTGCTGATCTGCCATCTCGACGACGGCGCGACGCTCAACATGGAGCTCACCGCCGACATCGGAAAAGGTTATGTCCCGGCCGCGAACAATCGTCCGGCGGATGCTCCGATCGGGCTGATCCCGATCGACGCCTTGTACAGCCCGGTGCGCCAGGTCGCGTACAAGGTCGAGAACACCCGCGTCGGCCAGGAGCTCGATTACGACAAGCTCACGCTGACCATCGAGACCGACGGCACCGTTACGCCGGAAGATGCGCTCGGCTATTCGGCCAAGATCCTTCAGGACCAGCTGCAATTGTTCGTCCATTTCGACGACAGCGCGGTGCGCAGCGCGCCGTCGGCGATGATCGGCCAGGCGATTTCCGGCGGAATGCAGTCGGACATGCCGACCGACACCAACCAGCTCAACCGCTATCTGTTGAAGAAAGTCGACGAGCTCGAATTGTCGGTGCGCAGCGCCAATTGCCTCAAGAACGACAATATCATCTACATCGGCGACCTGGTGCAGAAGACCGAGGCGGAAATGCTCCGCACCCCGAACTTCGGCCGCAAGTCCCTCAACGAGATCAAGGAAGTGCTCGCCAGCATGGGCCTTCGCCTCGGCATGGACATCCCCGGCTGGCCGCCCGAGAATATCGAGGAAATGGCCAAGAAGCTCGAACAGGAAATGCTGGGCTAAGGGCTTTCGCTCAAAGTGGATGCCGTCACACGGCATTTGAGTGCTGGTGCGAGAAAGGGCCGCTCTTCGGAGCGGCTCTTTTGTTTCGCGTCCGAGATATTCGACTCGTGTCAGACTGCTGGATATCCGCTTTGTGTGATGGGGTGGACGCCCCCCGACGGCATTGATGTGCCAAAGTGGAGGTGTTGAACACCACTTGAGGGAGGCGTCCGTGTCGGAAGTTAGCATAATCGGGTTGGATATCGCCAAGCATGTTT
>JBDSZD010000100.1:0-2708 GCA_039925325.1 Sphingomicrobium sp. | reverse complement strand
ATGCGCGAGAAAATGCGCGAGTTCGTCGGGGGCGAAAATTTCGTCGGCCGCGATGAATTTGACGCGGTCAGGGCGATGGCTGCGGCGGCGCGTGACGAAAATGAAATCCTTAAGGCTCGCATCGCTGGCCTTGAGGCGAAGGTTGCGGGCCCCGCTGCCGGGACCAAAAAGGCAAAGACTAGTCCGGGGGCACCGTCCTGAGCGACGAAGAAGTCCAGGAGGAGCGCGACGACGGCGCTCCGATCGAAGTGCTCGAGCAATATTTCGAGGCCCGCGGATGGGCCTGCGAACGCTCGGCCGATGGGGAGATTGTGGCCTCGGCCAATGGCAGCTGGGCGCAATATGAACTTCGCGGAGTGTGGCGACCGGAAGACCAGGTGCTGCAGTTTCTCGCCTTTCCGGACATCAAGGTCGGCCCCGAACTGCGGGCCGCGGTGTATGAGGTGCTCGGGCTCATCAACGAGCAATTGTGGCTTGGCCATTTCGAAATGTGGTCGGGCTCGGGCCTGGTCGTGTTCCGCCACGCGACCATCCTCGACGCGCGCGAAGGTGACGGCCTCAGCTTCGAGCAGGCCGAGGCCATCGCCGAAGCCGCGATGGAAGAATGCGAGCGATTCTACCCGGTGTTTCAGTTCGTCCTGTGGGGTGGCAAGTCACCGAGCGAGGCGATCGCCGCCGCGATGATCGATACGCACGGCGAAGCCTGATCCTTCGATACGCCGCTTGACGCGGCTACTCAGGATGAACGGATTTTTCAGTTCCAATCACCGCTCATCCTGAGTAGCGGCTGAGCGAAGTCGAAGACGCGTATCGAAGGACCGACTGATGCATTTTCCCACGCCCACCTGGCTGGTCGGTTGCGGCAATATGACCGGAGCGATGGTCGAAGGCTGGCGCGCGTCCGGCGTGGACTTTTCCGGGGTTGTGGTCATCCGCCCAAGTGGGACCGCGGTTGACGGGATCCGCACCGTGCGCAGCCCTGCGGAGGCGGGATCGCCGCCGCAGCTCGTGATCCTCGGCTTCAAGCCGCAGCAACTCGAAGCGGTCGCGCCGCAACTTGCACCGTATCTCAGCGCCAAGACGATCCTGGTGTCCCTGCTGGCCGGCGCCGACGTCGCGAATCTGCGCACCCGCTTCCCGGGAGTTGGAGCAGTCGTCCGCGCCATGCCCAACCTGCCGGTATCGGTCCGTCGCGGCGTTACCGCATTGCACAGCGAGGATGCCGACGCTGCCACGCGCGATCTCGTCGGACGGGTGATGGGGCCGCTCGGGCTCGGCTTCTGGGCCATAGACGAGAAGGCGTTCGGCGTTTCCGGGGCGGTTGCCGGATCGGGACCGGCCTATGTCGCCCGGTTTATCGCCGCGCTGGAGACGGTCGCGGTCGAGCGCGGCCTCGATCCGACGCTCGCGCGCAGCATTGCGATTGAAACCGTGTTCGGCAGCGCCTGGCTCGCGGCCTCCGATACGGAGCCGCTGACGGAGCTGGCGCGCAAGGTTGCAAGCCCCGGAGGCACGACCGAAGCCGCGCTCGCGGTGCTCGACAGTGAGGAAGGCATGACGGCGCTGCTCCGGCGCGCGGTCGAAGCGGCCGATCAGCGCGGGTCGGCGCTGCGCGAGGAAGTCCGCAAAAGCTGATCCCTTGCCGCGCAGCCTTGCCTGCCTTAGTCGCGGCGCATGGTTGATACCCGCACTTACGACGACCGCGACGGATGGATCTGGCTCGACGGCAAGCTCGTGCCGTGGCGGGAGGCCAATGTGCACATCCTGACGCACGCGATGCATTATGCCTCGTCGGTGTTCGAAGGGCAGCGCGCTTATAACGGCGTCATCTTCAAGCTGCGGCAGCACAGCGAGCGCCTGCGCAACAGCGCGCGCCTGCTCGGTTTCGAACTGCCGTGGAGCGTCGAAGAAATCGATGGGGCGTGCAACGAGGCGTTGAAGGCCAACAATCTGGTCGACGCTTATGTCCGCCCCGTGGCGTGGCGCGGGTCGGAGCAGATGGGCGTGTCGGCGCAAAAGACCAAGCCGCATCTGGCGGTCGCGGCCTGGGAGTGGGGGAAATATTTCGACCCCGCCGTGGCCGCCAAGGGATTGCGCCTCGACATCGCTCCGTGGCGGCGGCCGGCGCCCCATACCGCGCCGGTCCATTCGAAGGCGTCAGGCCTGTACATGATCGCGACCTTGTCCAAACATCATGCCGAGGGGCGCGGATTCCATGACGCGTTGATGTTCGACTGGCGCGGGCAGGTTGCCGAAGCGACCGGTGCCAACGCCTTCTTCTTTCGCGATGGCGTCCTGCACACACCGACCCCCGATTGCTTCCTCAACGGAATCACCCGCCAGACGGTGATCGACCTTGCACGCAAGCGCGGCGTCGAGGTCGTCGAGCGCGCGATCTGGCCCGAAGAGCTTGAGAGCTTCGAACAGATGTTCATCACCGGCAGCGCCGCGGAAGTAACCTTCATCCAGTCGGCAGGTCCGTGGAACTTCGAGATCGGCGACCTCTCGCGCCAGCTCGCCAGGGACTATGACGATCTCGTCAACGGGCGCATTGTAAACGCTTAAGCTCTTCCAACCATGCTCACGGCGGCTATAAGCGCGCCCGTCCGGCGCTTGCCAAGCGCCCGCCTGCTGGGGCGTCGCCAAGTGGTAAGGCACCGGCTTTTGATGCCGGCATTCGCAGGTTCGAATCCTGCCGCCCCAGCCAG
>JBDSZD010000099.1:0-2819 GCA_039925325.1 Sphingomicrobium sp. | reverse complement strand
GGCTATGTCGGGGGCTGGATTACAGGCTGGCAGGCCTATTCCGAAACGGTGCGGCTGGCCTTCTGCGGACCCGGCGAGCGCGTCGCTGGGTTCGTTTTCATCGGGCAACCCGCGCGCGCACTCGAGGAACGACCACGCGCACCCATCGCAACGGTCTGGCGCCCCTGGCAGCCACCTGAAGCCTGAACCGCAAATCGCTGATTCTTGTTGAACAATATGCGCGCCGCTGTATTATAACAGCATGACGCTCGGAAAGCAGCATGAGAAGCCCGTATATGTCCGCCTGCGCGAGACCATCGCGGAGGCGATTCTCGCGGGACTCTATGCCGACGGAGAACCCCTGCCATCGGTCCGCGCCTTCGCCGCCGAGCAGTCGGCAAACCCACTGACGGTCGCCAAGGCCTATCAGGGGTTCCAGGACGAAGGGCTGATCACAGTCAAACGCGGGGTCGGCATGTTCGTCGCTCCGGGCGCCCGGGTTCGACTGCGCGATTCCGAGCGCAAGCGCTTCGTTCAGGAGGAATGGCCAGAGATTCGTGCCCGCATGAAGCGGCTCGGGATCGAGCCGGCCAGCCTGTTCGACCGCGAAAGCGCCTAAACGCACTCGATTTGCCGTTTCCCCTTCCCGCTTCTAGCGCGGGACCGTGAGCGACGCCTTTCAAACTTTGGTCCTGCCCTACGATGAGGAAGCGATCGCCCAAGCGGGCGCGTTGATCCGGCGGGGTCAAGTCGTCGCAATGCCGACCGAGACGGTTTACGGTCTGGCGGCGGACGCAACCGATGGCGAGGCGGTCGCCCGCATCTACCAAGCGAAAGGCCGCCCGGCATTCAACCCATTGATCGTACATATTCCAGACCTCGAACGCGCGCTGGAGATTGGCGAGTTCGACCGTCAGGCTTTGGCGTTAGCACAGGCCCACTGGCCGGGGCCGCTGACCCTGGTCGTGCCGCTTCGTGCCGATTCAAACATCAGCAAACTCGTCACCGCCGGTCTCAAAACCATCGCATTGCGGGTGCCTTCGCATCCCGCGATGCAGGACCTGCTCAAAGCCATCGAGAAGCCCCTCGCCGCCCCGTCCGCCAATGCCAGCGGGTCGATTAGCCCGACGCGCGCGGAGCATGTGCTGAAAAGCCTCGGCGGCCGCATTCCTCTGATCGTCGATGCCGGGCCGTGCGAGCGTGGACTAGAATCCACGATCATCGCATCGACCGGCGGGTCGCTGCGCCTGCTTCGGCGGGGGCCGGTCCAAATCGATGCAGAAGAGGAACAGGGTCATTCGATCGAGGCTCCCGGCCAACTCGAAAGTCACTATGCACCGTCCAAGCCGCTCCGACTGGATGCTCGGCAGGCGGACCCCGACGAATATTTGATCGGGTTCGGCGCGATTGCGGGTGACGCAAACCTCAGCGCGGACGGAGACCTGATCGCGGCAGCCGCCCAATTGTTCGAATTGCTGCATCGGGCGGATGCATCGTCGAAGCCGCGCATTGCAATTGCTCCGGTGCCGAACACCGGTCTCGGCGCAGCCATCAACGACCGCCTGGTCCGTGCGGCGGCACCGCGCTAGGCGGTTGCGCTGGCGCTCTTCAGCCGGTTCTGGAAACTCTTGCGCAGCTTCTGCAATTTGGGCGGAATGATCGCGAGGCAATAGGGATTGCGCTGTCCCTCCTTGGCCCAATAATCCTGATGATTGTCCTCGGCGGGATACCAATGGGCCGCAGGCTCAATGGTCGTCACCACCCGGCCGCCGTGATCTGGATTGGCCCGCTCAATCCCCGCACGCGCCTTTTCCTCCTGGTCGACCGACTGCGGAAAAATGGCGGAGCGGTATTGCGTGCCCACGTCGCCCCCCTGGCGGTTGAGCTGAGTCGGATCGTGCGTCGCGAAGAAGATGTCGAGCAAATCGTCATAATCAATCACATTCGGATCGAAGGTGATGCGGATCGCCTCGGCATGGCCGGTGTCGCCGCCGCAGACCTGCTTGTAGGTCGGGTTGATGGTGTCGCCGCCGGTGTAGCCGCTCTCGACCGATTGCACTCCGACGACGTCGAGGAACACTGCTTCGGTGCACCAGAAGCACCCGCCCGCGAGCACTGCAACTTCGTCCGCCATCTGTCGCTCCTTGCCGATAAGACAGCAAAGATAGGAAGGCTTAGTGTCTTTGGTAAGCGGCCTTGAGGCTGGCGAGCTCGAGCCGTTTGCCGACCCATTCGGCCAGTTCCTCGAATTCGAGCGGCTTGTCGAACACGATGCCGGCGACGCGCTCGGAATACCAGCGCACTTCCCCGGTCACGGGCCGGAAGCTTTCGACGATCACTACGACCTGCTTGCCGACGCAATATTCCTCGATCGGCACAACCTTGATCCCGCCCAGCGAAATGTCGTGGACATCGACCGTGTAATAGACCTTGCCGAGCCGGACCGACGCCTTGCAATTGACCTGTAGCCGCGGTGGGCGCGCGCGAAAGCCGTGACGCGGCTTGCGGCCAGCAAGCAATTCGCCGATGTCGAGGTTCTGGTTAAACTTCACCCCCATCGCGCCCTCCCGAACCCAGACCACGGAGCCAGGAATCTTTTCGGATGAAAGTTCGACGAATACTGCTTCACCCACTTCGGGCGGATTGTTGATCTCCGCCATCAACCCACCGGCGGAGACATTGCGGATGCGGATCAGTTGATCGCCGACGGAGCTCGTGAACTTGGCGACGCGGAGGATTGGATTGAGGCGGTCGTCCGATCGGCGCTCGGCGGGCCGCGGGACGTCGGTGCTCAACGTGAAAGTGGTGGACTCAAAGGCACTGTCCGTCGCATCGGCGCT
>JBDSZD010000098.1:0-4159 GCA_039925325.1 Sphingomicrobium sp. | reverse complement strand
AGCGCGATGAACTGCCCGATGCGGCCGGGCAGACGCGACAGATGCCAGCCCCCGCCGACATCCGGAAACAGGCCGATGCTGGTTTCCGGCATAGCGAAACGGGTATTCTCGGTCGCGACCCGGAATTGGCAGGGCAAAGCGATGCCGACACCGCCGCCCATGGTGATGCCGTCCATGATCGCGATGGTCGGCTTGGGGTAGGTAAACAGCAAATGATTGAGACGATATTCGGCGGCGAAGAAAGCGCGGGCGTCGCTTCCGTCGGACGCGCCGCTTTTCGCTAGCATGACGACGTCGCCGCCGGCGCAAAAGCCGCGTCCTTCGGCATGGTCGATCAGCACCGCGCGGATATGCTGGTCCGTGCGCCAGCGGAGCAGAGCTTCCGACATGGTCTCGCACATCTCGCGGGTGAGCGCGTGGATGGCCTTCGGGCGATTGAGCCGGATTCGACCAAGCGCGCCTTCGGTGGTGATGAGGACGTCTTGGGTCATGGTCCTTCGATACAGGCCTTCGACAAGCTCAGGCCTTACTCAGGATGAGCGGTGAACTACAAATCCGCTCATCCCGTGACCTGGGTCCTTCGAGACGCCGCTTCGACAAGCTCACCGGCTCCTCAGGATGAGCGGAAATGAATAACACTTGCTCGTCCTGAGGAAGGACTGAGTAAGCGAAGCGCATCGAAGGCCTGTCTCGAAGGATCACTGGCGCAGCAAATCCCGGCCGACGATCATGCGCATGATCTGGTTGGTGCCTTCGAGGATCGAATGGACGCGCAGGTCGCGCCAGAAGCGCTCGATCGGATAGTCCTGGAGATAGCCGTAGCCGCCGTGCAGCTGGAGCGCACGGTCGACGACGGACGATCCGGTGTCGGTAGCAAGCCGCTTCGCCATCGCCGCGAATTTGGTCTTGTCGGGGGCGTTGGCGGTGACTTTCGCTGCCGCCACGTAGAGCAAATAGCGGGCGGCCTGAAGCTCGGTCTCCATGTCGGCGAGGGTGAATTGCGTGGCCTGGAAATCGGCGATGGCGGTGCCGAACTGCTTGCGGTCCTTGGTGTAGGCGATCGCTTCGTCGAGGCAGCGCTGGGCGCCGCCGAGCGAGCAGGCGCCGATGTTGATGCGGCCGCCGTCGAGGCCCGTCATCGCGATCCGGAAGCCTTCGCCTTCCGCCCCCACGCGGTTGGCGAGGGGCACGCGCACGTCATCGAAATTGACCTGCGCGGTCGGCTGCGAGTGCCAGCCGAGCTTCTTCTCTTGGGCGCCAAAGCTGACGCCAGCCATGTCCTTGTCGATCACCAGGCAGGAAATGCCCTTTGGACCCTCCTCGCCGGTGCGGACCATCGTGACGTAAATTTCGTTTTCGCCACCGCCCGAAATAAACGCCTTGGAGCCGGACACGACATAATGATCGCCGTCGAGCACCGCCTTGGTCTGGAGTGCCGCAGCATCGGAGCCCGACGATGGCTCGGTCAGGCAATAGCTGCCGATCCGCTCCATGCCGATCATCGACGGCAGATATTTCTGTTTGACCTCCGCCGCGCCGAAGCGGTCGATCATCCAGGCGGACATGTTGTGGATGGAGATGAAGGCGCTGGTCGACGGGCAGCCATAGGCCATCGCCTCCATGATCAGCGCGGATTCGAGCCGGCCCAAGCCGATCCCGCCGCTTTCCTCGCTGACATAGATGGCACCGAAGCCGAGCTCGGCCGCCTCGCGGATCGTATCGCGCGGGAAGATGTGCTGCTCGTCCCACGCGGCGGCGTACGGCGTGATCGCATCGGCCGTGAACCTGCGCGCCATCTCCTGAATCTGGAGCTGGTCCTCGGTAAGGTCGAACTGCGTCATTGGCCGGTCCTAGCTTGGGGCAGGCGACCGTGCCACCCCCGGCTCAATAGCCGGTCGACGTTTCCTTGGCGGTCGGCTCATTTGCTCCCGCTGCAACAATCGGCAGGGTCGCAAGTGTCTTAATCGCATTTTGCATAGGAATAACTCGCCATTGGGCCGCTGGTGGTTCGAACAAGTTTCCTATCCTGAAGCTCCAACGTTTCAAAACCGGTCCAGGTTTGGCCTTCGCCCGTAAAGGCGAAATCGGCCGTGAAGCTGTCGTCGGAACCTCCGACGTTCCCGACCGGTACCGCACGCGACTCAAAGAAGCGGAGTTCCTTGGCGGTGATTGTCAGCAGGCCCTTCGCATCGCCGCGGGTGGAGGTGCAGTCAGCGGGAGTCATTCCCCAGCGGCCGTGAAGGAACGCGGGAATGGTTGCCCCCGGTTGGGGAAGTGTCGTGCCGGACTGCTTGCCGCCCCCAATTGGGGGTCCGCCGTCGGATGGCAGAGGAGTGCCGCGCACACCGCTGACATTCTCGACTTCGGCAATGTTCGGCAATCCCGCACCGGCGTTCGGATCGTCCGCGACTGGACCCGGGCCGCCGCAGCCAGCCAGAAGGGCCGCAGTCGCTGTCAGCAAAAAAAAGATCGAGGAGTGTCTCATCGGATCATCCAACGCATCAGAACGACTGTTTACTCCCTGTCCCTTAGCCCATCGTCGGGATGACGAAGGCGTTTTCGCCAGACACCGAGCCGTCCGGCCAGCGTTGGGTGATGGTTTTGGTCTTGGTCCAGAAGCGGACGCCTTCCATTCCGTGCTGGTTGATGTCGCCGAAGCCCGAGCGCTTCCACCCGCCGAAGCTGTGATACGCGACCGGCACCGGGATCGGCACGTTGATCCCGACCATCCCGACATTGACGCGCGCGGCGAATTCGCGGGCGGCGTGGCCGTTGCGGGTGAAGATGGCGACGCCATTGCCATAGGGGTGCTCGCTGGGCAGGCGAACCGCGTCCTCGAAGGTTGCGGCACGGACCATCTGCAGGACCGGGCCGAAGATTTCCTCCTGATAAGAGCGAAAGTGGGGCTGGACCCGGTCGAACAAGGTTGGGCCGATGAACCAGCCCTTCTCATGTCCCTGAAGCGTGAAGCCGCGCCCGTCGACGACGAGTTCTCCGCCTTCGTCGGCGCACAACTGAATATAATCCTCGACGCGCTTCTTGTGGGCGGCGTTGACCACCGGGCCATAATGGGCGTCCGGATCGGTTGAGACGCCGACGCGCAGCGATTCAATCGCCGGGATCAGTTTCTCGCGGAGCGCATCGGCGGTCCTGTCGCCAACCGGAACGACGACGGGCAGCGCCATGCAGCGCTCGCCGGCCGAACCGAAGGCCGCGCCTGCGAGGTCGTTGACGACCTGGTCGAGGTCGGCGTCGGGCATGACGATCCCGTGATTCTTGGCGCCGCCGAACGCCTGCACCCGCTTTCCGTTCGCGGTGCCTCGACTGTAGATATAGTGTGCGATGTCGGACGATCCGACGAAGCTGATCGCGCGGATGTCATCATGATCGAGGATCGCGTCGACCATCTCCTTGTCTCCGTGGACGACCTGCAGAATGCCATCGGGCAGCCCCGCTTCCTTCATCAGTTCGGCGAGACGCACTGGCACGGACGGATCACGCTCGCTAGGTTTCAGGATGAAGGCATTGCCGCAGGCGATGGCGGTGCCGAACATCCACATCGGGATCATCGCCGGGAAGTTGAACGGGGTGATCCCGGCGACGATGCCGAGCGGCTGGCGCATCGAGTAAACGTCGATCCCAGGACCCGCGCCGTGGGTATATTCACCCTTCAATGCGTGCGGAATCCCGCAGGAAAATTCGATGACTTCCAAGCCGCGCTGAATGTCGCCTTTCGAGTCCGCGATGACCTTGCCGTGTTCAGACGACAGCAGTTCGGCAAGCTCGTCGATGCGCGCTTCAACCAAAGCCTTGAAGTTGAACATGACGCGGGCACGGCGCTGCGGATTGGTCGCGGCCCAGGCCGGTTGGGCGGCGTTGGCCGCATCCATTGCGCGCTGGAGATCCGCCGCGCTTCCGAGGCGGACTCGGGCCTGAACTACGCCCTGGTTGGGATCGAAAACGTCGCTGGTGCGATCGCCGGAAGCGAACGCTCCGCCAGCGATGAAATGGTCGATGTCACGCAACATGGGCGCGTCTGCTCCAAGGCTTGAAGGTAATGCGGGACCTCTAGACCCGCACGGAAGTGAGCGCCAGTTGGGGAAGTCCGGGGCGCATCTACTGATCCTTCTCCATCTTTGCGCGATAGGCGTCGAGGCTG